>CAWVVG010000336.1:0-4386 GCA_963932775.1 uncultured bacterium | reverse complement strand
GAATCTCCAGGCAGCAAAGACAATCCGCCGTAGCTCACATATGGCTTGTCACCGTCAGTCCAGAGTGTGCCTGTTCCTTCTAAAACGCTCGAGGACACTTCTCCTACCTCATCACAATACTCATCTCCGTCCGGGGAGCCGGGGTAGATGGAGGGGTCGAGGTCGTCGCAGTCGCCATCGGAGATGCTGTACCCGTCAGCGTCGTAGTCTGCGTCGGCTCCTATGGAGCCCACAGACACGGAGTCAACGACTGCTTTGAGGTTGAACACAAGCCGATCCATTCCATTCTCAACGGTGAGATCAAAGGTCCCGGTTTCTGAGAGCAATGCATCGCTCAGTGTGAAGTTCTCCGGCTGAGCCACCACTGTGACCGTTCCAGCCGTATGGTCAATTTCCAGGGTTGCCAACTGCTCACCCAGCTCTGAATAAACGATGTCACAGGTGAAGCTGCCGTCGGTGTCTTCACAGGTCCAACCATCGGCGCAGCCAACAGTACCTTCCGCGCACTCGTCGATGTTGTCGCAGGTGAAGCTGCCCTCGGTGTCGGCACAGGCGTAACCACGGGTACAGTCATCGGTACCTTCCGCGCACTCGTCGATGTTGTCGCAGGTGAAGCTGCCTGGGGTATCAGAACAGGCGAAACCATCGGTGCAGTCATCGGTACCTTCCGCGCACTCGTCGACGTTGTCGCAGGTGAAGCTGCCTGGGGTATCGGAACAGGTGAAACCAGCCTCGCAGTCATCGGTGCCATCCGCACATTCGTCGATGTTGTCGCAGGTGAAGCTGCCTAGGGTATCGGAACAGGTGAAGCCAGCCTCGCAGTCGTCGGTGCCATCCGCACATTCGTCAATATTCACGCAGGTGAAGCTGTCTTCGGTGTCTGAACAACCGTAGCCAGCAGGACAAACGCCTTCTGCCGAGCCGTCTGCGCACTCGTCTACGTTCACACAGGTGTAGCTGCCCTCGGTGTCCAAGCAAGCAAGACCAGAGTCACACTCGTAGGTGCCATCTGCGCACTCGTCTACGTTTTCACAGGTGTAGCTGCCATCGGTGTCCGCACATGCGAAGCCGTCGTCACACTCTGCTGTTCCCTCTGCACACTCGTCTACGTTTTCACAGGTGTAGCTGCCGTCGGTGTCGGTGCAGGCGAAGCCATCTTCGCACTCTGCGCTGCCGTCCGTACACTCATTGATGTTGCTGCAGGTGAAGCTGCCCTCGGTGTCTTCGCAGGTGTAGCCTTCGCCGCAGTCATCGAGTTCGTCTGCACATTCATCAATGTTTTCACACGCCAAGTCGCCATCTACGTCCACGCAAGAAAAGCCGTCCGCACATGGAATTTCATCGCAGGTGGGGGCCGGGTCAACCTGTTCCACCGACCCGGCATTGCCTGAATCGTCGTTTTTATCGGTACATCCGCCGATAAAAACACCGGCGAGCAGAAGGGTCATCTTGAGTGTGGACATAATTTTAAGCCTCTTTCAGCGAAGGTTGTAGCGCCGAACTCTATGCCAAAAAAGGGCTCGAATCAAGGAGCTAAATCCAATTAGGCGTCGAAAAATCTTCCACCCTCGCCATAAACGAATGATAGAGCCATCCATCAGACTTTAATCAAAAGGAGGTGTGGCCATGATTCATCTAAGATTGCCACTGTGGGGGCTGGTGTTTGCCCTGTTTTCGTTCGGCTGCTCCGATTCAAAGCCGACCATCCAGACTTCCCCTCCGGTGCCAGCGAAAAATGAAAGAGCCACCATCCAAGTATTGGTGGATCAAAAACCGTTTTCTCAGATTGTGGTGCCCGCAGAAGGCGATTCTTGGTCGCTATCTTCCCTGCTTCCCGACGGCCTCCCACCGCAAGCTGAGTGGCTTCGTGTGCGTTTTTCTGCTGCCAAGGTCCACCACACCATACCCAAGCCGGGGACGGCATTTAAAGAGTCCGTTGCTGTCGAACTGAGCTCCAAAGGTGACCAGCTCCGCTTCAAATTCTTTGACTTACTGGGCAGCAAGACCTCGCCTCGCCGGTCCGAACAACCCCACCGAATTCTCGTTGACCCAGTGAGCATTGAAGTGATCACCGTTGAGCCCGTGCCCGATGTGGCGTGGCCACGATTGCGCGTCGCTGTGGGCAAACAGGGCATTGGCCAACTCGAGGAACCGTCGATCACAGTCATTCCTCAGACCAAGAACCCGTTCAAGCCCATGCACGATGGCGGCTGGACTGTTCGCCAAATTGTGGGCTTGTACACAGACGAATTTTCAGCCGTCGAGTTCAAGAGTAAAGACAAGACTGTGCAGCTGACCCGAGCTCAAGTAGACAGCTCCGCAACCATCTTGCTGCGCGCCACCAAGAAAGGTTTTTGGGTCTTTAAACGGTGGGAGGCAGGCAACACGGGGGAGCCAGACGAGACCGTCCGAAACATCACTGAGCTTCGCATCACTCGCTGAGTCGCCCGACCCAAGGAGTCCCTCGCAGCCGTGGCCTTATGTTTAGGCCCTAAAGTACCGTTTACCGGACAGAGGGCCCCGATGAACATCCAGAGACTTGTATCTTTCGTCCTGGTCTGGAGTGTCATGGTGTGCGGCATTCTCATGGGCGGTCCGTTGACACTATTTTTTGATGCCACCTCCATTACCCTCTTTATGGGCGTGGTCGGCGGCGGCATTCTCTGGTCTCACTCCCCGAGGAATGTGCTGGAAGCATTCGGCACCGTTCTGAGCACCGGCCCGGTGGACGCCGAACGATCTCAGCGAGACCACAACACATTTATTCAACTGGCGAGGCTGTCCTCTGCTGTGTGCTGGATTGGTCCCATCATTGGCATCATCCAAATCCTTCGCCAACTCGAAGACCCATCGGCGATCGGGCCCGGAGTGGCGGTAATCTTTTTGACCATACTCTATGGAACCGCAGCCGGGGAGCTGGTGCTCCGACCCGCAGCAGCCGCTTGTCTCAACCAAAAAAGGTCCTCCACCGAGCCCTCCATCGGCCCCATTTCTTTTCATCCTCGCAAACTCATCTCCGTCCTCCTGATGGGTGGACTGGTCACCGCCGGACTTGGCTTCTCCAGTCCAGTTCAGAACTTCTTCGACTTCACGAGCATGGGGATGGTGACCATTGCCACGGCCATAGGGCTGTTGTTGTCCCACTCAGCATCCAATGTCAGCCAGACTCTCAGGTCTGTGTTCGGTCCTGAGACGATGCACCCAGAACACGCCGAGCAGGGCGCTGCCATGTTCCTCCGGCTGGCGGAATTGGCGGTCGCTACCGGGTTCCTTGGAATGTTGGTCGGAATGATCCAAATGCTCCAGAACCTGGCAGACCCATCCGCAATCGGGCCCGCGCTGTCGGTGGCACTGCTGACGATGTTCTATGGAGTCTTGCTGTCCGAGCTGGTCTTCCGACCAGCAGCAACCGACTGTTTGAAACGGGGTGGAATACAAGCTGAAGGATGGTTTCACCGACACCCGAACCGAACCGTGGGCATCCTGGGGCCTGTACTTTTAGTTGTGTTCACATGGGCGCTCATGATTATGTCGCTGGGCTTGTAGGGATTGTTGGATGGATACGGATCCTCGGTGATGCCGATGCCGACAGCGGGTTCATCTACGGCTTGCCCGAAGGCTGCTCCATCGTGGCCGGCAAGAACACCGGAGACGAATACACCAGCGCCTAGACCGGCACCGACGATCACATCATGGCCTACGACTACCGGGTCGAAGAAGACCTGACCTTCAACGCCATTCAGTTCCACACCGGAAACCGCAGCATGGACTCTCGTGCTTCGGTGTGGCTTGACGACGGCGGAGAGCCCGGTTCGGAACTGGTGGGAGGAGACTTCCTCACTGCGATGGCACACGGGTGGCAGGGCGCGCTCCTCAGTGAAGAAAGCACGCTGTCCGAAGACGACCACATCTGGATTTCGTGGGTCGCGAATAGCGGTCTCACCTCTCGCGGCAGCACCGGTGAATACGTGTTTTACAAATGGGCGGTGGTGGGGTCACCAGTCTGGAACGGACCGTACTCGGAAAGAGATAAATTCCGCCTTCTCCAATGTGGCGCGAGCTAAACTCACCTCATCCTCCACGAATAGTTGGGTTGGAAAAGAGCGGTCATCATGGGCCCCACGAGTTGCGCTTTTGGCGCTTGGTCGGCTGATACCAGTTCACCCACCAAAAATGCGTTGTACCGCTACAAAAATATGTATGATAGTTCCCACTTGTAACCATTCCAACAGGGGAGTCAGCTGTGCGAACTCTTTATTTGATGCTCTCTCTCTCCTTGGCCGTCGCTTGCAATACAGGCAAGGTAGACAACGATTCTGGGGCCACCAGTATTGACGCTGACGCTGACGCTGACGCTGACGCTGACGCTGACGCTGACGCTGACGC
>CAWVVG010000335.1:0-4403 GCA_963932775.1 uncultured bacterium | reverse complement strand
AGACCGCAGCGTTGTTCAGCGCCTGGTCTGCCACTTCCGACTTTGGAAATTCCGCATAGAAGGCGATGAATGCATCGGCAGCCACGAGGGTTTGCTTGTTCTGCTCGAGATTGATCTCGATGGCCTTGAACGATGCGCGCTCGTATGTGTTGTAGACTGCCTTCTTGAATGAAGCTCGGCCCAGGCCCTTTTGATCGTAGAACGCCTTGGCAACGTCCTTGAGGTTTTTCCAGTCCTCTACGAGAAGGAACGAGTCCAGGATAAGGTCAGCGGAATATTCAGCCTGCTTTGAGCTGGGGTTCATGCTGATGACCGTTCGGAACCGGTCGGAGGCTTCCTTGAACTGGTTCTTGTTGTAGAGCAGGTCTGCGGACTTGTAGAGAATCTTGATGGTCTTCTTGTCGTCAGGAAAGATCTGAGCCCACTGGTCGCATGCTTGGAGAAGATTCTGCTCCCACTGGACCATGTCCAGGCGCTCTGTCTTGGTCTTGGCTTTCGGGATTCGACCGGCCTTCTTTTCCTTGGCAATCATCTTGTCTGCGGCAAAGATGGCCGATTCGGCACAGAATCTCGAGTGCTTCCCTTTCGTGTCAATCTTTACGACGGACATGTACTGGTTGTAGGCTTGGTCGTATTTCTTGAGCTTGTAAAGGAGCTCGCCAAACGCATAGCGAATGTCGTAGCTGTACTTGGATGTGGGGAATTCCTGGAGGTAGACGGTGTACGCCTTCTCAGCAAGGTCGTATGCCTCTCGAGCGTTTCGACCGGTTCCGAGTTTCTTGGCATCGTTGTGGTTGTTGATAGCGACGGTACGGAGCGACTTCTCGATGTACTTGGTGGCTTCGTTGACCGCGTCCTGGTCTGCTGAGTTTGCACGGGCCCAAGCGGAGTTCTTGCCGTAGTTGTCCAGCAGACGCTTGATTTCATTCAAGGTGTCCTGCTTCCGTCCAATGCGCTCGTACGCCTGAATGATCTCGTTTTGGTAATCCGGTGCACTCGATGACTGAGGATCTTCCGCGATTAGGCGACGGTAGGTCTGGATGCACTGTTCAAATTTGCCCTGCTCGAAGTAGGTTGTCGCCAAGCGAGTCAGCATCTTCCGGATGAGGTCGGTCTTGCCGAGCTTAGTGAAGTATCCGTAGGCCTCGTCCATCTCGCCGGCATCGGCGAAGAACCGTACAAGGTCTCTCAGTGCTTCTTCTTGCAGGGTCAGTTGCGACTTAGCGTTGCCTTCTTGAGCCGTCATAGAGAATGCGACAACGGCCTTCATGGTGTCGATCGCTTTTCCGAATTCGCCGACATTGTAGTAGCACCACGCCAGCTTATAGAGGGCGAACGCGTACTTTGGAGAGTTCTTGTACTTGGTGGCTTTTTGGTATGCCAGCAGCGCTTTGTATGCGTTGTTGTTCTCGAAGTAGTACTCACCGATCATGACGTATGCGTCGGGTGTGAACCGGCTCTGAGGGTAGTTCCGGACCAGCTTGGTGAATTCCTTCACTGCGTCGTCGGGATGCCCGGTGTCTTGGAGGGCAGTGGCCAGGTAGAACGTGGCTTCGTCTGCTCGACGGTACTGGGCGTAGGTCCTCAAGATCAGGCGGTACAGCTTGATGGACTTGTTCTGCCAAACGCCCGATCCATCATTGTCGGCCTTCATGTCCTCGGATTTACATCCAGGCGTGTTGAAGCACTGGTCGAACGAGGTCCGGTATGTGGCCATTTCGGACAGGTAGACGTCGCGGCCTTCCTCAAAGTAGAGGTCAGCCAAGCGAAGGAGCATCTCGGCCTTTTGTTCTCCACGTGGCGGGTTGTTCCGGAGGAGGTCCTGAAGGAAGTCGATCGACTGATGCCGCTTCTCGCGGGCCTTCTGTCGGTAGAACTCCGATTGGGTCTCGACGCCTACGTCATCGAGCTTAAGGACTCTTCTTTTTTCATCATCTTTTGCGAATGCCGTGCCCATAGTGAGCGCGAAAAGGGTGACGATGATGGGAGCAAAACGCTTCATATTGTCTCTCCGTAGAGGAGGGGGGCTGATGTTGCCCCCGGTGCATCACTTACTTGCAGGAACCCTGCTCGGTGTAGTGGTAGTAACCGAGCTCGTCGTTCCAGAACTCACCGTTGAACGGCCAGTAAATGAAGTCGGTAGCGGTTGCGAAGTCGAGGTCGACTTTGCTCGAAAGGTTGGACAGGTCTGGGTTCTGGAACTTGTATTGGTAGTCGACGCGCTGTGCATCAATCACCTCAAAGCGGACGATTTCTGAACTGCTGATCAGGTCTTGGAGGGTGTTGGCCCACCGTGCCATCTCAGCGAGCATGAATTTGCCTGCCCGTCGCTTCAGCTTCTTGCGGTCCTTCTCGATGATTTTCCCGAGAAGAGCGCCGACCGTATTTCTCCATTCAGGCTTCTGGCTTTCGATCAAGAGGAGCTCCTCATCGAGTTGGTCGATGTGGCTCACGATTCCTGAGATGTCCTCATTGCGGAGGAGCTTGGCGAACATGGCCTTCGGGATCTGTGTCTCTCCGGCGCGGGGACCGAAGTAGGTGTCCCAAGCTTGCTCAGCCAGCTTCAGCTGTTCCTTGGAGGAGTACCCCTTGACGAATCCCTTTAGTTCAGACTGAACGGGCTTCATCTGGCTCTCGAATCCCTTTAGAATCTTGTCGACTTCCTTGTATTCACACAAGTTGAAGAAGGTCAGGGCCCGCAGATACTCGATCTCTGGGATGAAGTCGTCTTCAGAGAAGAATGGACTTCGAACCGTAAGCAGCTGACCCAGGGTGTGGTTCAGGTTGTTCTGCATGAAGTTCGCCCAGGCTGCCGAGAACAGCGAATCTGGCCAATAGACAGAGTCGTGGCTCACCAGGTCGAAGTACTTGGAAGCGTCGTCATAGCGCTCGATCTTGTAGTACATCCGGCCGATGTTCACGAGGCTGAGATCCTTGAGGGCTTGCTTGCGCTGGAGCCCCTTGCGGTCCTCGGCTTCAATGGGTTGCCGTACAACGTCCATGAACGCTCGCTTGGCACTCTTGAGCTTTCCTTGCTTGTTGTAGATGATGCCTTCGAGGTACCGAGCACGCATATACAGGTCCGACTTACTCGAGATCTGTCCAAGATAGGTGCGGGCTTGGTTGAGGTCGCTCTGGGCCATCGACCGGAGTCCCATCAGGTAGTACATCTTGTTCTTAGAGCCGCGCGGGTAGGCCTTCACCGGAACCGTTGGGGCCACCTTGAGCAGCTCGGTTTCGTCGCCGGTAAAGCGAGCCATTTTCACAAGCTTCGGAAGCGCGTACTTAAAGTAGGGTGTGTCCGAACCTTTATTGACGACCTTTAAAAAGAAGTACTGAGCCGTGTGGTACATCTCGAGTTCTTCGAGGCTGCGAGCAAGGTAGTACTTGATCTTGATGTCTTGTTCTGGGAACTGGCCGCCCTTGAGAAGGTCGTACAGGCGCAGAGAGGCGCTCAGCGGCTTGTCGTTCCGCAACAAACGAACCGCTTCCTTCACGTCAGAGGGGCCCTGGGTTTGGGACTGCTCAGACTCGTCACCTTGGTCGGCTAAGTTTCTGCGAGATGACTGCCGGGAGCCCATCAAGTCAGAGTCAGAGTCGATGCTTCGGCGTTCTGGCTCCCGCTCGGCAGGAGCGTCCTGCGCCTCTGGGATTGCGGAGCCAGTCATTCCACGAGCGACCTGAAGAACGTTCGCTGGGGCACCTGCCTTCGACAAGCAACTGATGTCTGAGGCGGTGTAGCGCGCGCCGGAGTCGCGAATGGCGCTGGCCACGATATTGGCCGGTACACCAGCGTTGAGCATGTTCGCTACTTCTTGGCACGGGATCGCGTGAGCGATGCTCGATGTGAGCGCGAAGCCCAGGGCGGCGATTGGGGTAAAGGTGCGCATCATGAACTGAGCTCCTCTTGGAAACCATAGAGTCGTAGTTGTCATTCCGTCACCCTTTACTTGATCTGCGGGAAGAAGACCGACACAGCACCTTGGATGAGGAAGTTATTCTTCATCTCAAGTTGAGTGGCGTTGACGGTTTCGATGTAGACCATCGAGCGGCCGTCGATGCGCAGTGCGAGGTTTTCGCCGAAGATGATTCGGGCACCCCCGCCGAAGTTTGTGGTCGGGTGAACCTGGTGTTGGGTGACCACCGCTCGTTCATTGGTCGACTCAGCATCGAGGGCTTCGAGACTCTCGCTTGTGCGGGTCATTCCCATGCCGAATGCTGCGAAGATATCGAAGTTGATGATCTCCCGACCGACCACTGCGACTTTCCCGTAGATGGGAGAGAACATGAAGGTGGCTGCTCCGAAGTAGGTGAGCTTGGAGATGTCCGGGCTCACGTGGTTTTCTTCGATCAGCTGTTTCGTTACGGGCTTCCAGTCAGCCTCTTTGAGGTCGGGAGAGAAG
>CAWVVG010000334.1:0-4405 GCA_963932775.1 uncultured bacterium | reverse complement strand
TGCCCACGATGGCACCATCCGCCAGGCCAACCAGTGCGCGGATGGTCTGCACCCGTACACCACTGCCTACCCAAACAGGGTGGGAGGGCACCGCCGCTCTGACGATCCGAACATCGTCGACCTCAGTGGGCAGTCCGGTCCCTTGGCCAGTCACAATGACACCGTCTGCTCCTCCCCGCTCCACCGCCTCTATGGCTAGGCGAGAGAGGTCGGTTTCTCCAGCCGGAATGGCGTGCTTCACACGAACGTCAGCCATGATCCTTGGTCCAGATTCAGGACCACACAAGGCGCGTCGGTACCGAAGAACAGAGTCTGCTTGGCCCTGAATCAACCCTTGGTCCGTCCATGCAGCACCCGTGAGCACATTCACTCGAATGAATGAAGCACCGCAAGCGACAGCAGCACCCAATGCAGAGTGGGCATCGTTCCGAAGCACGTTGATGCCCACCTGAAGTTCACCGGAGAACCGGCGATGCACCTCCGCCGCGATAACCGCGAGCATGGCGGGCACATGAGGCTGAACCACACCCGCCCGAAACGGCGAGTCTCCAAAGTTTTCGATGACACAGCTGTGAATCCCACCCTCAAATAGGGCTTCGGCATCCCTCAAGGCATGGTCAACCACAGACTGAAAGCCACCTACCGAAGCGGGCGCACCCGGCAACGCTGGTAAGTGAAGTACACCAGTCAATAAAAATTCGTTTGTTTCAGCCATCTGCAGAGGCGATATCTCCGAACAGAGACAACTGCACTCGAGACCCGCCACTCGCAGCCATCCTCCTGGGCTGGGCTACTCGGGCAACATGGGTATCATTTTCAGCCCAATGGCGACCTGTGTCACGGTACCGCCTCCATGGGCCCTCAAATACCACACCCGTTGCACCCTCCAGAGGAAGAATGGAGCGAAGTTGAAAACGCAACCTGCCGGTACGAGTGTTCTCCAAGAGAGACTCGGCCAACGCTTGGCTATCTGCCGCTGCCACCGCCACAGACACACCGGCCAGTTCTGGTGCAATCGCAGCCCTGCGACACACCTCGTCGACCTCCGTAGAATTCATCCAGCCGGACTCAAACATACCTCGAGCATTGGCCATGACCGCGATGTCGCTGCACTCGACCCGGATTGCAGTCCACCACCGACCTGAATCAATTCCACCTCGCTCCAAGTCACGCTCAATCGCCGATACAGAGCCTGCTACTTCCCAGCGAAGTGGTGAAGCGGGCGCACCGGACGGTTCAGCTACGAGCTCCCCTTGATTGTGGCGTCCGAGCATAGGATTGCCCCAGCCCCGTGGACACAGAACCAACAGGCCATCAGGTCGGTCCTCATTCAGGATTAAGTGGTCTCCCGCTCGGAACAACAAGCCACCAGCTTGGCCCCAATGAACCACAGTGACGGTTCCATTGGCTGTTTCGGCAAGTTTTGGAATTCGGAAAATATCGGTCATTGCTGGGTGCTCCCTGAACATCTAAACAGAGTGTACCCCAGCCAATCATGATTTGGTGGACATTTTATGTCCGAGTTGGCTGCTGTGGGTGATTTTATTGCCCTCCGCCGGTCAGTGGTCATGCAGTTGGTCCCACTCAGCCCTGCACAACCAGCCTATTTTTACCCCACATAAGGTATGATACCGAAACTAAATTGACCCCTTATGGCCGAGGAACGAACAATGAATCAACTGCAAAAAACCCTGAACATTCTTCAGGAATTTTCACTTCCGTTGATCATTGGCGTGGTCGTGGCGCTCGTTGTCGCGAACGTCAATCCACACCTGTACCACATGCTCGTGGACTATCCGGTCTTTGGCGAGGGCTTCGAGCTGCTCCACCACCCGGTGACAGTTCACTTTCTGGTCAATGACATCTTCATGGTTTTCTTCTTTGGAATTGCTGCCAAAGAGATCACCGAGGCATGCTTGCCCGGAGGAGACCTGAATCCGCCAGCCAAGGCCATCAACCCTCTCTTGGGTACCATTGGTGGAGTCGTCGGCCCCGTGGCTGTGTATTTCCTGATGTTGAACTACTTTTACGGCGGTGAACCAGACTACGAAGCCGTTCGAAACGGCTGGGGTATTCCCACCGCAACCGACATCGCCCTGGCTTGGCTGGTGGCTCGGATAATTTTCGGGAACAAGCACCCTGCAGTGAACTTCTTGCTGCTCCTCGCCGTTGCGGATGATGCGATCGGCCTCGGAATTATCGCCATTTTCTACGGAGACCCCGCCAGTCCAGCCGCGCCGGAGTACCTCCTGTACTACACCCTGCCTGCGATGATCATCGCGTACATATTGCGCAAGAGGAATGTGACGGCATGGGTGCCCTACATCCTGTTCGCTGGAACCCTTAGCTGGGTTGGATTCATCTCGGCCCACCTACACCCAGCGCTGGCTCTGGTACCCATCGTACCCTTCTTGCCCGGCCCCTCACGAGACACTGGCTTGTTTGCCGGAGAAGATGAAGCCGACCAAGAGCACCGGGAAGGCCATCATGAACATGACCACAGTACGCTTCACAATTTTGAACACAACCTCAAATTGCCGGTTGACTTAGGGCTGTTCTTCTTCGCCTTTGCCAATGCAGGTGTCGTATTTTCGTCGGTTAATGCAGTTACTTGGATGATTCTCGTCTCGCTTATCCTAGGCAAGATTCTGGGAGTCACCGCATTCTCAATGGCGGGCGTGAAGTGTGGGTTCCCAATGCCCGATGGCATGGGATTAAAACACCTTGTCGTTGCAGCTACGGTGGCCGGACTTGGCCTCACTGTGGCCCTGTTCGTTGCAGGCGAGGCCTTCCCGGGGGACTCTATCTACAATGGACCCGCCAAAATGGGTGCGGTACTGAGCGCCTTCGCAGCCGTCGCGGCCATGGGGCTTGCACGAATATTGGGCATCAAACCCCTCAAGGATGCCGCGTAGGGAGCCATGACAGGTCCCAAAGGCACACTGGGTCGCATCCTAATCGGTGCGGCCATCGCCTTGTGTGGGTTTGCGACATGGGCCGCTTGGCGAGGCCCTCCACCACGCGTGGTCCCCTCGACCCCCAGCGCCATCGAGCGGGAGCCATCCGCCCAAGAGACAGCAGCCGTCAATGAGGTCGCGGAATACCTCAGCCTCGCGATTCAGCAGACGCAGAAGCGACTGAGCCGTCCCATTTCATTGAACGAACTCGAAGACCGAGACCCGAATGGGCAGCCGCACCTCCCCTACCCGATACCAGACAATCTACTGGTACCCGGAGTGAGTACTACTGCTACATGGTGCGGAGATACACCTCGACCCGATGGGGTAGACTGGCTGTATTGCCCCGAAACATCTACGTTCACACCCGGGCTGCCTCAATAAGGAAAAGCGTAGACCCCTTCGAATTTCCACTGCCCATCGGGCAATATCAGGCCGGTACCCCCGCCCACATTCTGATCCGTTCGGTTGGAGACCGCAAGACCAAACACCCACACCGGCTCGTCCTCTCCGAATGCCGCGAACACGCTGCGCAACTCAAAGTCACCGCCCTCAAGTTCATGGATGTTTTCGCTCATGACCGCCTCGATCTCCGGATGAACTGGGCCAAGCCCGACCCGCATCGACCCGCCGATCACGCCCTCAAGCTCTCCTACGAGGCAGGAGCCTTCAGTCGCTGCAGCGATCCCAATCTCCCACCAGACTTGCAAATCGTCGTCTGGTAGGTCTGTGATCCGCTCCGAGGTCGATATTCCCACGCCACCCGAACAGACAACCGCCTCTGACTCGCTCCGAATTTCGATGGCCAGGCTGCTCAAATCACTGGAAAGCAGACCCGATGTATGGGTGAGATTCCCAGACAAGATCCAATGGCTGGCTTCCTCGCCGTACTCACCATCACTCTCCCAGTCCAGTCCAGCTGTGTCCTCGGCGCCAGACGGAGAGCCCTCCTCGTCCAGGTAACCGGACCCCATCTTTTCGTTCGAGCACCCAACCATAGTCAACAGCAACAACGTCGTCAGTCGCATATCAAAGCTCCAGTCTGTACTCCACTCGTACTAAATGTACCCGATCTTGAACCCACCGTCACCGTCGCCCCATTCTTGCCCTAGTGCGCCGGGCTCGGTCACCACTCGGTTGAAGGTCCAAATATTGCCGCCACACCGTACGTGCCGACTCGAAGCTTGCCCGCGGATCGAACCAAAAAAGACCCAAAGCATACAAGGCTGTAGCACTCTCTGGCCCAATTTCTACCGCAGCTTGGTACAGCGCCTCTGCCGACGCCCGCTGCCCGGCAGTCTCGAGCTTCCGCGCAACCAATACCCATGCCACAGGGTCCGTTGGGGCCCACTCCCGGGCCAAGGCCTCTGTCTCCTCCAGGGGCTGCTCTATAAGTGCCTGCGTGACCCGAGCACGACCGACCAAGATCTGTGTCATCGGTTCGGACA
>CAWVVG010000333.1:0-4407 GCA_963932775.1 uncultured bacterium | reverse complement strand
ACGGTCTCCTCATCTTCAACTTGGTAGAATCCACGAATGTTGAGGTCGGGATCTATCAACACAAAGTGAGAGCCGTGCATGAGTGCGTCGGGTGCGTCGACCTCTGCGGCATCTCCCATGAAGGTCTTCATTCCATCGATCACGACGGCCCGAACCTGCTCGGTCTCGCCAGTGAGGAAGTGCCAGTACCAAGGGTTTGCGCTGAACTGTTTGCTGTATTCGGCGAGCACTTCTGGGGTGTCGAAGTCCGGGTCCACCGAGAAAGAAACCAACTGAAGGCCTTGGGCTGCCTTGTTTGTCCGCTTTTGGAGGGTGGACATCTTGGCGGAAAAGATCGGGCACACCGTAGTGCACCGGGTGAAAATAAAGTTGGCCACCCAGATTTTCCCCTGGAGCTTTTCGGACCCGTAGTCTTCACCCGACTGGTCGATGAGCTCGAAGTTGGGAACGAGGCCATATTTAGCGGGGGCCTCCGGCAGTTCGGTCAACACAGCCCGTAGAACGGTGCTCCCGAAAATGAGTCCGACCAACAGGACCCAGAACCAAGCCTGTCCGACCCAGTGCGCGAGGCCTCGAAATTGTTGTTTTGGTGGTGCTTGCATGAGGTGGCATATCTCTGGCCCAATGTTGGGGCAAAGCTGTGTGTTTAGAACTTGGAAAGAACCGAGTGTGAACCTAATCTTTTGGCCCACTTTAAGTGAGTGGTTGTTGTCCTGTGCGGGTCTATGTGTCTGGAAATGCACATGTTGGCGAAGTGAGGGCAGTGGGCAGATTCATTGCTTTTGACATTCTCACGTGCTACAAATCCTCAATTGAATTCGCGGGATTATCTCACGAACTTTGAGCCAACGCACACAGTCCATCTGGACGGGTGTAGGAGGGACTGATGGGAGCTCAAGCTGCCGATGACCACCACCATGAGTTGCCTTTCGACCAGTGGCCAGAAGATAAATGGACCGGCACCGCCTCGCTCGGCAAGATCGGCATGTGGATTTTCCTGCTCTCAGATGCCCTGACCTTCGCAGGCTTTCTTCTTGCCTACGGTATTCTCAGAGGTGGTGCTGAACAGTGGATCATGCCGGGAGAGCCAGTTGAGTTCGGTATTAACTTCACTGCTGGTCTGACTTTTCTGTTGATCTGTTCCAGTGTGACCATGGTCATGGGGTATGCGGCCATCGTCGAAGGCAACCGCAAGTCGGCGGTGAAGTGGCTGCTTGTGACAACCATGGGCGGAGCTTTGTTCTTGTGCGGGCAGATGCAAGAGTACTTTGGTGCGTTTGAGTTTTTGTTCCACCACAAGGGACTCATCGCAGACGGCCTAATTTTCGGTAACTCGGCTCGAGCATCCACTTTCTACTTGGTGACCGCGTTCCACGGCATGCACGTGTTGACCGGAACGCTGTACATCTTCGTAATGGCCATCCGCACCTACCTCGGCAAGTACGATGGCGGGAACTACAATCACATCGAGATGTGTGGCCTCTTCTGGCACTTTGTGGACCTGGTTTGGATTCTCGTATTCACCTTTATTTACCTGGTTCCGGCCTAAACGTGGAGGGCAGCATGGCGAGCGAAACGCACCCGCACATTACGGACACGAGCAATGTCCACATCAACCGCAAAGAGTACTGGACGATCTTCTTCGTGCTGTTTTTGCTGACCGTGCTCGAGGTTGGTATCGTATTCATCCCAGGCCTTGGTAACGGTCCAATGCTGGCGGCCCTCGGTGGCCTCGCGGTTGTGAAGGCTTGCATGGTTGGGTGGTTCTTTATGCACCTCTCCCATGACACCGCGACCATTCGCAACAGTGTCATTATCGCGATGGCGATTCCATTCTTCTATGCCGTGGTTCTCATTGCTGATGCGGTGTGGAAGCTTGCTTGGACCCAGTTGTGATTCGAAGTATTGCCCAGTGTTTGTTGGCTGCCGTGGTCGCGTTTGTGGTCATGGTTCCCGCTGATGCCTGGGCATGCCCATACTGTGCCGTTCGTGAAGACGCCGGACATACGGGCGTTGTGCTCCTGGGAGCAATGATATTGCTCCCCTTTTTGATTGTTGCGACTGTCGTTCCAGTGTTGCGTCGTGCTGCATTGGAAGCTGATGGTCATGCCCCCACCGACACCGAGTAGCTGTAATGGACCTTATTGAGCGTTTGCAGGTGAGCTGGTACCGTTTGGGTGCCGCATTTGTACTGTGTGGTTTACCGCTGGATGTGTTTGCCGCGGTCGAAAAGGAAACGGGCTACGACATGCCCCGGGATGTGTCCCTCGACGGTCACCGAATCACCTGGTTGATTAATATCACCATGGTGTTTTTGATGATTTTGTTCGTCCTGATGGTCGTCTGGATGGCCATTGCGATGTTCAAGCACGACGAGAGCCACCCGGCTCAGTACGACCACGGCGATGCTGGAAAGCAGATCGCGGTCGCGTTGTCGATCTCATCCTTCATTTTCCTGGTTGTAGATGGAAACCTCTACATCAATTCAATGAAGGATTTGGACGAGGTCTTCTGGAACTTCAAGGACGTCGAGGCCAATCCGGACACGGTTCGCATTGAAATCAACGCACACCAGTGGGCCTGGGATGCTCGGTACCATGGGCCGGATGGCGAATGGAACACCGCGGACGATGCCATCACGCTCAACGATATCCGGGTCCCAGTCAACAAGCCTGTGCTCATCAATCTTACGAGCTCAGACGTGATTCATGCCCTCAACTTGCCGAACTTTCGGGTGAAGACGGACGCTGTACCAGGCAGGGTTTCACCCATTCACTTTCAAGCTGTCGAGACCGGCGAGTTTGATATTGCATGTGCTGAGCACTGTGGCTCCTTTCATTACAAGATGAAAGGCAAGCTTACTGTGCTCACTCACGAAGAATACGATGCCTGGTTGGCCGAAATATCCCACCAGTCTGAATTGGCCTACAACCCGGATGATGCGGACGCACATTGGGGTTGGCCTTGGAAGGAAATGTAAACCATGTCAGTACCTGAAAACGCATACGACCAACTTCAAGCCGTACACCACCCACCGACCACTTTCATTGCGAAATATATTTGGTCGGGTGACCACAAGGTCATTGCCAAGCAGTTTCTATGGGGCGGTCTGATCTTTCTATTGCTTGGGGGTCTCCAAGCGATGTTGATTCGCTGGCAGTGGTCTGCTCCCGGGCAGCCTGTGCCCGTCTTGGGTCAGATCTTCTTCTCGGACTCCGGCGGTGTGATCACCCCGGGACATTATACCAGCCTGTTCACGAGTCACGGGCTCATCATGATCTTCTGGGCCATCACGCCCATGATGATCGGCGCCTTCGGGAACCTGACCATTCCGCTCATGATCGGCGCGCGGGATATGGCTTTCCCTCTGCTGAATACCTTGTCCTTTTGGATCTGGGTACTGTCCGGCATGATGGTCCTGGCGAGCTTCATGGTTCCGTACGGTACCGCCGCCGCCGGGTGGACGACCTACCCGCCGCTGTCGGGGAATGCCGGGACGCCAGGTTGGGGCCAGAGCCTCTTTGTGCTCGCGATCTTCACCACGGGGACGGCCACCATCATGGGAGCCGTCAACTACACCACAACAGTGATTCGCTTGCGCGCACCAGGAATGACCTGGGACCGCCTTCCGCTCACCGTTTGGGGACAGTTCCTGACCGCGATTCTAAACGTGCTGTTCGTGCCTGTGCTTGCGGGTGGTGCGGTACTGCTTCTGCTTGACCGTTGGTTCGGTACCAGCTTCTACGTGGCGGGTGCTCTGGCCGGTGAGGGCGCAGGCGATCCAATCCTGTTCCAGCACCTTTTCTGGATCTTCGGTCACCCCGAAGTGTACATCCTCATCCTTCCTGCGTGGGGCTTCGTAGGTGACTTCGTGAGCTTCTTCAGTCGCAAGCCTGCGTACTGGTACAAGGGTTCGGTCTGGGCGATGACGGGTGTGACGATCATGTCTGCAGTGGTCTACGGCCACCACATGTACACCACTGGAATGGCCCCGCTGCTTGGCAAGAGCTTCATGCTCCTCACGCTGCTCATTAGCATTCCGGCCGAGGTGTTGTTCCTGAACTGGCTCCACACGATCTACCACGGGTCCATGCGGAAGACCGTGCCCATGATGTTCGCACTGGGGACCATCTTCGTGTTCGGTTCGGGCGGTCTGACCGGTTTGCCATTGGCAACCATCTCGACCGACTTGTACCTCCATGCGACCATGTTTGTTGTGGGTCACTTCCACCTGACGATGGCATCTGCAGCGTTTCTGGGCACATTCGGGGCCATTTACTTCTGGTTCCCGAAAATGTTCGGCTGTTTGATGAACGATCGATTGGCACGCTTGCACTTTTGGTTCTCTTTTATCGGACTCAATGGTGTGTTCATTGGCCAAATGATCTCCGGGTACGCAGGACAGCC
>CAWVVG010000332.1:0-4409 GCA_963932775.1 uncultured bacterium | reverse complement strand
CTGCTCGATTCCCGGGCGAGGCATATACATATTGTTCGGTGAGGGCCATGGGGCCGCCCTCGGCATCCGCTACGAGCCAGTCTGGGTCGGTCTGCCATGCATGGGCAGGGCTGCTGTTTGTTGGCTCCGCAGTACCCCGCCAGAGGGTGAAGGCATTTACGTACGCGTGCACCTCTAGACCGAGGCCATGCCCGGAATCGACGGCAATCTGAAGTGGGTCCCAACCGGGATTTTTGCCGAGGGTCCCAGTGAGCTCTTTGGCCCATGGCTCAAGACTCGACTCATAAAAGGCATCGTGCTGTCCGCGCACCTGAAAGTAGACGGTGTTGAACCCAGCATCCGAAACGTCTGCCATGATCCGCTGCACATCGGCCTTGGACGAATAGGTCCACCGAGTGACCCAAATTCCACGAAGTTCCTCATCTATCGGTGGCCCTTCGGCAGACCATCCGACTGAACTAAACAACACAATGCTCAAAAATGCGGCAAACATGATGGGTCCATTAACTGACTATGTCCAAGCCAGGTGGTAGTCTTGAGACAGAGATAGGAAGACATCGTGCGTTATATTTTTGCCCCATTTTTGTTCGCCTTTTGCCTGAGTTGTAGCGAAGCCAAGACCACACCCCCATGGGTGCATGAAGGAACCCTTGACTGCGGGGCCGGAGAAGTGGTGGTCGGCTACCTCGACGTTGATGGCGACGGATATGGCACTGCAGCGGACCGGGTCACCGTCTGCGACACCCTGCCAGAGGGCTATGCACCCTTCTCCAACGACTGCGATGACGCCGACACCGGAACGCATCCGGATGCCGATGAACGGTGCGACGGCACCGACAATGACTGCGACGCCGCTACCGATGAAGAGGCCGTGGACCAGCGCACCTACTACTTTGATGGGGATCTCGACGGGTATGGGGACAACGATTTATCGGTCGTGACCTGCAATCTTCCCGATGGCTACGTGATCTTCGGTGATGACTGCGATGACACCGACTCTACCCTCTCACCGGGTATCACCGAAACGTGCGACGGCAGGGACAACAACTGCGATGGAACCGTCGACGAAGGCTGCCGCTGAGCCAGTTCAGGGTTTCTTTCGGGCCCGTCTCTTGGCTTCGGACACCAGTCGGGACTTCACTCCCGCCCAGGAGCAGATGGGACACAGGACCGGGTCATGGCGCAGTGCTGGACAGTGCTCTCGCCCAAAGAAAATGAACCGTAGGTGGAGCCCATTCCACGAATCCTGAGGAAACAAGCGCTTCAGATCGCGCTCGGTCTGCACCACGTTCTTTCCATTGGACAAGCCCCATCGATACGCAAGGCGGTGGATATGGGTATCCACAGCAAAGGCCGGAACACCGAAGGCTTGGGACATCACAACACTCGCGGTCTTGTGCCCCACACCCGCCAGCGCCTCGAGCTCGGGAAACGTATCGGGCACCTGACCGTTGTGGTGCTCAAGCAGTCTCCTCGCCAGCTTCACTACATTCCTGGACTTGGTGGGAGCCAGACCGATCTCGCGGATCACCATTCGCACTTCGGCCGGATCTGCCGAAGCCAAGGACTCCACGGTTGGGTACCGGGCCCACAGCGCAGGAGTCACCTCATTTACCTTCTTGTCCGTGGTCTGGGCACTCAACAACACAGCAATCAACAGGGTGAAGTTTGAGTCGTGATCCAGTGGGATGGGCGTCTCCGGATACAGCCCTTCGAGCTGAACCCTTATCTGCCTCGTTTTCTCGGCCTTGCTGACCATGGCTCAATTGACGCCGAATGGCTCGCTGAGCGTAAACGGTGCGATTTCGGCATCAAAAGTCTCCCCATCGTCCCGTACCATTCGGAAGCTGCCGTGCATCGTACCCATGGAGGTATCGAGGGGGCAGCCGCTGGAGTAATGGAATGCCTCGCCACACTGAAGCATCGGCTGATGGCCGACAACACCCGGGCCACGAACGTGTTCAACTTCGCCTCGTGCGTTGGTGATCACCCAGTGGCGGGACAACAACTGAACCGGCTTTTCGCCCATATTTTCGATTTCCACGTGGTACGCGTGCAGCCAGAGTCCGGAGCCAGGATCAGATTGATCGGGCAAGAATTCTGGATTGACGCGAACGCGAACACCGTTGGTCACCATTTCGCTGAGGGTATCAACTTCGCTTGGAGTACTCATGGATAGGGTGTAACAGCACCCATCGACAACTCGCCAGCGGATGACTTGTGCACGATTGGGTGTTCACACTCCGGGCCCAACAACGTAGACTGTACCCACTCCCACAGCCCCCAGGTTCCATGGCCGACAAGAAGAAGAATCCGGCCACCCGCCGAGACGAACAAACCATGGTCAAGGAGCGCGTCAAGCGTCCTCGGCGCCACAAGGTCGTGCTTCACAACGATGACTTCACGCCCATGGAGTTTGTGGTGGAGCTATTGGAGTCGGTGTTCAATCGAACCGGAGCCGAATCCACTCGCATCATGCTAGCAGTCCATCGTTCTGGAATCGGAATCGCTGGTGTGTTTTCTCACGAAATTGCGGAAGCCAAGGCTGCCCGGGCCGTCCGTTTTTCCCGTGAATCTGGCTATCCACTCCTCTGCACAACGGAGCCCGAATGAATCTCGCAGACGAACTACGCGTCGCCCTCTCCCGCGCCCTCGATGAAGCCACCCTCCGGCGACATGAATTCCTCACGCTTGAGCACGTTCTTCTGGCGCTGCTTCATGACCCAACCACAGCCGATGCGCTGAAGGCGGTGGGAGCCGACATCCTCAAACTGGAAAAGGATCTGACCGCGTACCTGGAAAGCGAAGTCGAAAAGATCCCAGAAGGCCGCCCCGTGGAGCCACTGCAGACCCCTGCATTTCAGCGGGTACTTCAGCGGGCAGCCTTTCATGTTCAGCACGCCGGCCGGGACGTACTCGATGGCCCTGCCGTCTTGATAGAAGTGATGCGAGAGGAGGACAGCTATGCCGTCTTTCTGATCGAAAGCCACGGGGTATCCCGACTCGATGTCACCTCATTTTTGAGCCACGGTGTGCGAAAAGATGGCTTGATTAATCGCAAAAAGACCTCAGCCGGTGAAGGCGGCGACGAAGAAAGTGAAGTCGCGGAGCACCCGCTTGAGAGCTACGCCACTGAATTGGTTGCAAAGGCCGCAGCGGGAAAAATCGACCCACTGATCGGACGAAAGACCGAGCTCGAGCGAATGGCACACATCTTGGTGCGCCGCCGGAAGAACAACCCGTTGCTCCTCGGCGACCCTGGCGTTGGCAAGACCGCGTTGGTTGAAGGCCTCGCTCTCCACATCCATGAAGGGAAAGTCCCTGCCCCCCTCAAGGACTGCAAGATCTACGCACTCAATATGGGCTCATTGCTTGCAGGCACCCGATACCGGGGTGACTTTGAGGAGCGCATGAAGGCGGTAATGGATGCCTTGATCGAGGAAGAAAAGGCCATCTTATTCATCGACGAGATCCACACCATCGTGGGCGCTGGATCGACCTCGGGAGGCACCATGGATGCTTCCAACCTTCTCAAGCCAGCCTTGGGCGATGGTTCGCTCCGTTGCATCGGGTCCTCAACGCACAGAGAATACAAGCAGTCATTCGGAAAGGACCGGGCACTCGCTCGGCGGTTCCAAAAACTGGAGGTCGAGGAGCCCACCGAGGATGAGGCAGTGGAAATTCTCAGGGGCTTGCTGGGCGGCTACGCAGCTCACCACGGGGTTGAATTTGATGACGATGCCGTAGAGGCAGCGGCACGATTGGCAGCCAAGCACATCGCCGAACCGAAGCTCCCGGACAAAGCCATCGACGTCATTGATGAGAGTGGAGCGAGCGTACGGCTCGATGGCCGAAAGAAGGTCACCGTCGACGACATAGAAGCCACAGTGGCTCGAATCGCGCGAATACCAGCCAAGTCAGTCTCTGGCGATGAGAAGGTCTCCTTGGGTGAACTGGAAGCCTCACTGAAGAAGGTCATCTTTGGCCAGGATGAGGCCATCGATATGGTTGCCAGTGCCATCAAGCTCTCTCGTGCCGGCCTTCGGGACGGAGACAAGCCTGTGGGATCATTCCTGTTCGCTGGCCCCACCGGTGTCGGCAAGACGGAACTCGCCAAACAACTCGCCGAGGTCCTTGGGGTCACGTTTCAGCGCTTTGATATGTCAGAGTACCAAGAGCGCCACACTGCGAGCCGGCTCATTGGAGCTCCTCCCGGGTATGTCGGGTACGAACAGGGTGGCATTCTCACCGAAGCCATCAACCGAAACCCACACTGTGTCCTCCTCCTCGACGAGATCGAGAAGGCACACGGCGACATCTACAACTTGCTTCTTCAGGTCATGGACCATGCGTCGCTGACCGACAATACCGGCAAGAAGGCTGATTTCCGCAACGTGATGCTCATCATG
>CAWVVG010000331.1:0-4425 GCA_963932775.1 uncultured bacterium | reverse complement strand
CAGCCCAGACTGGCCCTGGCCAATGAGGCATCTCCACACAAGGATGGAATGTCTGCTGGGCGAAGCAGCGAAGGGTCGTGGCGAAGGTGCCGCTCCATCGGGAGACCAGCAACCTCAAATGCCCGCTCCGCAAAATCTCGGACGGACCAGCTCTCCCCGGTTGCAATAACGAAGTCTCTGGGCTCACTTTGCTCCATCATGGAGATCATCGCCCTAGTATAATCACCTGCAAAACCCCAATCTCGACGGACTGAAATGTCTCCAAGGTCTACCCACTCTTGCTTCCCCGCCTTGATCCGAGCAACGCTTTGGGAGATTTTTCGGGTCACAAACTCCGGCCCCCGTCGTTCTGATTCGTGGTTGAATAGGATTCCGGCGACCACGAACATTCCGTGACTTTCTCGATAGTTCACCGCCAAATGGTGCGCGTACACTTTGGCGACCCCATAGGGCGAGCGGGGGTAAAACGGAGTCGTCTCACTCTGAACCGCGCAGTCGTTGGAGCCAAACATTTCCGAGCTGCCCGCTTGGTAGACCCGGGCATCTGGCTTGGCAATGCGGACCGCTTCAAGCAAGCGAGCCGCTCCCAGACCGGTGACATCCCCGGTCAACAATGGCTGCCTCCAAGAAGTCGCAACAAAGCTCTGCGCCGCAAGATTATAGACGTGGTCGGGCTTGCAGGACCGAATGGAATCGATCATCGATCCAAGGTCTAGCAAGTCACCATCTACCAGCTCAATTCGATCGAGTATGTGCTCCAAGCGCCACAGGTTGCGAGATGCAGAGCGGCGCACCATCCCAACCACGCGCCAGCCGCGTTCGCACAGTTGTTCGGCGAGAAAGCTCCCATCCTGCCCGGTCACTCCAGTGATGAAGGCGGTCGGTGCTCCGCTCAAGTGAGCTCCTTGAGGTCGCCATCTTCGAGGGTCCGAACCACGTCGCCTACCTGCTGGGCTCTTGCTGCGTCCATCACCAATAGGGCGTCTGGGGTGTCCACCACCACCACATCCTCAAGCCCAATCAGAACCACCACTTTGCCTGGCGCATGGACCACACACGAACGTGAATCTCTGGAGACCACCGCGCGTGCGATGCCTCGCCCACCTGGAACCACGGGCATCTCGGCCGCGGCAGCAGTCCAAGTACCCACATCCGACCAGCCCAGCTCACACGGGACAGTCAGAATGTGCCGACTTCGCTCCATGATTCCATAGTCCACGCTGGTTGCATCCAGGTTCCCCCATTCTTCCTCAAGTAGGCTTGGGTTCTGAGATATGCGCTCGAGTGCCTCAGCGCTTCGTGGCAGGTGAGTGCGGAACGCGTCCCGAAGCCCGTCGACGGAAAAGACAAACATACCCGCGTTCCAGAGATGTTGACCACCCTCCAGGAATGCGGCCGCCGTGTCCGGGTCAGGCTTTTCAACAAACCGGGAAACGGTTTTGAATGTACTGCTGCCCCAGGTGCCCACTTCGGGGCCGACGGCGAGATATCCAAAGCCTGTTTCTGGACGCGTGGGGGTGATCCCCAAAGTGACAAAAGAGTTGGTGGCTTTGGCAGCTTTGGCCGCGTCGGCAACTGCAATTCGGAATGCGTCAGCATTCGCAATGACGTGGTCGGATGGGAATACCGCCATCACTGCACCCTGACAACGGCGGCCGACTTCTACTGCGCCCCAGCCAATACAGGGTGCGGTGTTGCGGCCCCACGGCTCCACGAGAAGGTTCTCCTGTGGCAGGTCTGGCAGGACGGCACGCACAGAGGCCTCCATGTCCCTTCCGGTTCCAACCAAGATGCGTTCGATCGGAATCAACGGGAGCAGTCGTTGCACCGTCTGCTCTAGCAATGCTGCACGACCAGCAAACGAAATACACTGTTTTGGGTGCGACCGCCGAGAAACGGGCCAAAACCGCGTTCCCCTGCCACCCGCCATGACCAATGCGTACAACTCCTCCATTTTACCTCTCAAAAAAGTTCAGGTTGGAGTTTTTGTAGCGCAGAATAGGTGATCACGGCCACCGCATTTGCAAGGTTCAGGCTTCGAATGGGGCCCGTCATGGGAATCGTGAAGGCTCCACGCTCGGCGATGAGCGTCTCGGGAAGGCCCTTCGACTCGGCCCCAAAGAGTGCCACGTCCCCGTGCTGCCAAGGGATCTGCGCGTAACTGTCAGCGACCTTCGTGGAGAACAAATGAACCCTACGGTCGGCGGCCCACTCCCAGAATGTTGCCTCACAATCATGCTCCACCACGTCAACATTCTTCCAATAGTCCAGGCCAGCCCGGCGGACTGCTTTGTCGTCGGTCTGAAAACCGAGTGGATGAATCAAATGAAGCCGGGCCCCGATCCCGAGACAAAGTCGCCCAATATTCCCTGTGTTGGGGCCAATCTCGGGGTTCATCAGTGCAATATGAAGGGCCGGTGTCACGCTCAGGAGTCCGCGGCCTCGTGCTTTCCTATCACTACCCGGGCGGGCTTTAAGAGCCTTGAGCCCACGCGATAGCCTGCGCTAAACACCTCTATGATGGATCCATCCTGTTCCGCGTTGTCCACTGGGACCACGGTCAACGCCTCGTGAAAGTTGGGATCGAACATCTGACCTTCCGGGCTCAACACCTCGAGTCCGAGCTCACTCAGTGCACCCATGAACTGCTGAATCACCATCTTCAGGCCTTCTTTGGCGTCGCCGTCGCCCATGGAATCTACACATCGGTTCAGGTTGTCCAAGGGGTCAAACATCTTAGCGACAGTCTCGCCCCGTTGAAGTTGCGTTTGAAATGCCGACGCTCGATTGAGGCGTTCTTTGGTCGCTTCCGCGTCCTCCTGAAGCTGCCGATAAGCGGCACTCACCGCGCGCAATCGTGCCTGCACTTCGCTCAAGTCCGCTTTGGCCTGGGTAAGTTCAGGGTTTGGGTCGATGAGGGTTACAACCTCGGCCTCTGTCTCCGGGTCCACGTTTTCCACGTTTTCCACGGTTTCATCGTCCAAGGCTACGGTTTCGGTTTCGGTTTCGTCAGACATCTCGCCTCCCGGCATGCAGAGCTAACCAAGGAATACATAAGGTCAAGGAATTGCAGGAACCGATTTACTGCTGTACATCCGAAGCGAGTTTAAGAATGCCGATGAGTCACCATCAACGAACCCAAACAAGACTGCTTGCAGCCTTGGCCGTGTTGACGGTCATCGGCCTGTATATAGCTGGGAAATTTCAGCCCGAAGATGCAACCGGAACGGCTATTCTTTCGGGCGTGGAGCCTTCGACGGTGATGGGGGTTGCAATCACCACAACCACCCATCAAATCGCCATCGCAAAGGAAGGCTCTGAGTGGCAACTACAGCTGCCCATCACAGCTCCCGCTGACCAGGAACGGGTCGATGCCATCGTCGGTGAGCTTTCCACAATGACGGCCCACCCAGTAAATGGGATGGACCCATCCCAAGCCAACATCGGCTTGCTTCGCATGGAAGTTGATGTGCAGGAGGGGCCCCCTCGAGTTCTCCTTTTTGGTCGTCAATCCCCCGTTGGCGACGGACGATATGTGTCTGTGGACTCAGTGGTGCACCTCACTACCGGACCACTCCCCCGGGCCTTGTTGAAGCCAGGGACTGAGCTGCGTTCGACCCGCCCTGTATCGGTCGGTATGGTCGAGATTCATTCGATCGAGATTGCGGGACGAAGAGTGGATGAGGCGGCGCTTGAGCCGCTTGTGGAGGCATTGATGGACCTTCGAATCGCGGACCTCAGCACCGCTGAGGACCTCTCAGGCCATGGGGTTGAGGTGGTCCTGAAGAGCTCCAAAGGTGACGCCCTGCAGACGCTCAAATTTGTGATGGGTGACCCATGGTTACTTCACACCGCTGCAGGCAGCGTGCCACTCAGTCAAGAACTGGAGACCTGGAACGCCCAGCATACAGGCTGGTTCGATGCCGCCAGAATCCTCACACCAGCGGCCGAGCGCGCGCCCCATCAATAAGGATTGCGCTGCTGGATAGGTGCATGCGTTCCGAGGTGGGACCGCTCAGCTGCCGAACCAATTGGCGGTGCCAACTCAACATCACTAATCGGGACGATACAACGCCCATTGCAGATAAAAAGAGGAACATCCAGGTGCCAAATGCCGCACACAGGGCTGGACCACACAAACAGACCAAGACACCCAAGGCAAAGAGAGCATCCCGTGCCCATTGTTGGGAACGAACCCACTGGAGGGCCTTAGCGAGATGGGGATCCATCCGAAATAAGTCAACATCGACGGTACGCAGGACGGCCCGCCCTTTTGACACTTCCCACTGGGCCAACAAGCAAAGCGAGACCAAGAACCGGACGGCATTGTCACCCACCGACCAATTATGGATCCCGTCAACCAAAGATAGGGCCTCTGTAAATCTCCCTTGCCGCATGAGGTTGACGGCGCGGTGGTAGCAGAGC
>CAWVVG010000330.1:0-4431 GCA_963932775.1 uncultured bacterium | reverse complement strand
CATCCTACCTCCCGCACGGCGCTAACAAAACATGCCGCTCTGTAAAGCATAACCCCGCGGCAAGCAGCCCTGTGCGGCTGCACCGCTGGATGGCGGCTCACCCGTCAAATCGTGTTTCTACAGTCTACCAAAGTGCTTTTTATATGGCTCCGCATTGGCGGTTTGTTAACTCTGCTGAGCTATGGGCGTGAGTGAGTTGAAATTCAGGGCTGTCGGCCGTTCTAGGCGACTCAACATGCCGTCTACAAGTCGGGTCTGGTGACCCGGCGCCGGATAGGAACGAACCGACCATGATGCCACTGATCCGCCGAATGTTGCTGCTTCTTGGAGTCTCGTCCCTGCTGCTGGTCTTGGTCGCCGTGGGGCTCGTCGTGGACGGCTGGGTGTCCTTTGGCAAGACACCGGCTCATGAGCGCCAGGCGGCGATGGAGGCCTCTCCTCAGTGGAGTGAAGGTGTCTTCGTCAACCCCCAGCCCATCCGGAACGATCTCGCAGCGAGCCTCACCGCATGGACCGAGATGAGCCCGTTCGCCGAGCCCATGACCGAAGTCCCGGTAGTCCCCGGGGACCGCACGAGATTCGCAAAGCCGCCCGCATCGGGCCTTCGAATCACCTGGTTGGGTCACAGCACCGTGATCTGCGAAATCGACGGTATCACCGTGCTCACGGATCCGGTCTTCGGCGGTCGAGCGTCTCCGTTCACGTGGGCCGGGCCCTCGGCATGGTACGAGCCCCCGATTCCGCTTTCCGAGCTCCCCGAACTCGACGTGGTCCTCCTGTCCCACGATCACTACGACCACCTTCAGATCGAGACCATCCAAGCTCTGGCGAAGACGGACACTCTCTTCGTCGCCCCGCTCGGCGTCGGCGAACACCTGGAATATTGGGGCGTTCGAGCCGACCGCATCCGAAACGTGGACTGGTGGGACCGCGTGACCGTCGGGGGTGTCGAGATCGTTGCGACACCCTCCCGGCATGCCTCCGGGCGGCAGCTCCTCGACCAGAACCGGACACTCTGGGCCGGATACGCTCTGCTAGGGCCCGACCACCGGGTGTTCTTCTCGGGCGACACGGGGCTGTTCCCCGGCCTCGAGGAGATCGGTGAGCGTCTTGGACCATTCGATGTGGCGATGCTCGAGGTGGGTGCGTACCACCGCGCCTGGCCCGACTGGCACCTCGGCCCCGAGAACGCGCTTCGAGCTCACGAGATGGTTCGTGGTCGGCTGTTCCTGCCCATTCACTGGGGCTTGTGGAACCTTGCGATGCACGGCTGGACCGAGCCAGTAGAGCGGGTGCTCGTGGAGGCGAAGCGTCGAGGCGTGACCACGTACATCCCGAGACCGGGCGAGAGTCTCGAGCCCGCCGCGCTGCCCGAGTGGGTTCAGTGGTGGCCCGACCTCCCCTGGGCCGGTGTTGATGAACACCCGATCCAAGCGACCGGAGTACCAGCCGAGAGACCGTTCATGAGGTAGCCTAGATCCGATAGCGGTTGCATGCGGGTTCGATTGCTTATTTTGTGGATGACCTGGGCTGTTGGGTGTGGTGGCGGAGACGACGCCAAGCGGCGCGGCATTCAGCGTGAAAAATCCCGTCGTCGAACCGAATCAATCTGAACATTATTGTCTGAGCGTTATTGTTCGTTGAAAAGGATGTGAAGTATTTCAATTGGTAGAGATGTAGCTACTTGACACCGACAAAGGCATTCCCAAATACGAACTGTAGATGGACTTTTCCACCCAGAAATGTTCGTTTTCTAAGCGATAGATGACTTTGAGACTGCCATTTGCAAAGGGAAAGGTTTGTAGAATGGTGTTGCCCTTAACTTCAGCCACAACTTCTAGAAATGTACCGTCCTTCTTAGGATACTGGGTTGGTCGACCATCCAAATGAACTGGAATGCTTGGATGGTCGTCACATTTCACATGGAGTGTGTTGGTGCTGTATGAAAAGACATAATCGACGCACATGTTGGGTTGCTGTTTTAACTTGGAGCCTACCAGTGTCCGAACAACGATGTTGGTACTGTCTAGCGTTTGTTTTAAAGCATCTTGTCTTTTTTTTTCGAGGGCTTGAGCCCCTTCCATCGTTGTATAATTGCTTCCAATTGTTTCGAATACTGGAGAGGCCTGCGCGGTAGAAATCCATCCAGCCAGTACGATAAAATGCATGTTTCCTATCCTTATGGTTTTATCAGTAAACGTCTTCGGGTGTGACCATGGTGACCGTTGAGGTTTCGGTCACCACAAACACGGCGAACTGACCGTCTTTGTCCGCGTCGATGAACGCAGTGGCTATGAAGCCTTTGCCTTGGTTTGTGGCTTGAAGGCGGAAGCTGCTTCGAACGCTTCCGTCCACCTCGAATCCGATGTCGGCAAATCCGCCCGAGTCCGTTTTGTTCCAACGCACCATATCGCTGCTCAGCGAAGGGTATTGGGGGATGTCGGTGAACCCGTCGGTTTTGCTGAAGGCGACGGCATGCGTTCGCAGTTTGCCGAGGTAGTACGGTGCCTCTTTTCTCCGGCTCGCCATTTGGGTTTTGGTGGTGATTCTACGGCAATCGGCCATCGTCAGGTTGGGGGCGAGGGCCTCACGGTAGAGTTCAACGAGCGCCAGTTCTTCCTCGGACTCGACTCCGTCCATGCCGATGAATGTAAAGCCGCTGCCCACCGCAAGCGCTGCGATGTCGGGCTGGTCGGCTTCCAGTTTTGGGAACAGCTCCAAGAGGCTTTGTGTGAGCTTTTTCCGCTTCCGATCAGACAGCGGTTCGAGCTTGCCCTCCATCCGATTGGTGAATTTTTCTTCGGCCTCGGCGATTCCGTCTGAAACCAGCAGGTCAAGCCAAACTCGTTTCAACAATGCGCGTTGTTGTTCGTTGGGGTCCTCGGTTGAGTCGGCCTGGGCTGTTCCGTGAAAGACAGATGCCAGGAGTCCTGTGAACAACAGGGTGCGTGCTTTGGGTGGGATTTGAATGGTGTCCTTTTGGGGGCCGGACGAAGTCGGCGATCGTTGGAGCGTGGTTGTCTTACGGGTTTACTCGGGGGCGTCGATCATCACCACTGCGATTCCGTCTGAATTTTTCCTCCAAGGGAACCACCTTGAATCGGCCATAGAGCGACCACCCGGACTGGGAGAAAATAGACGACTTCCTTGCCGTATTGGGACATGCGAACGATTCGAGTCGATGGAAATGGCTGGCTGGGGTGTCATCGCATCGGGATAAAGACCGACAGGCCGTTTCTCTACAACGGCTACCACGCGAGTGAAGACATGCCGCCCAACAACCAGGGCTCGATGGCTGCTGACTACTAGGAGCTGCTCAGTTGCTGGGAAAACGGCCCGGAAAACACGGAAGGTTGTGTGTGGTGGTATCTACCGGGCGGTGGCTGCGAAGGACGCGAGGCCGGGGATGACGTTCCGTTCGCGGCGGCCCACTTGAATTTCCCGAGAGAAAATTTCTGCGGTTTCTAATGCATTCCGGTAGCGGGTCGGCATTTTGGCTCAGAACCAATGTCCATAATACAGACCTCCTGAGCAACGAAAAAGGTTGGTATTGCAGAGGCCGGTTTGACAGGCTGTGAGTGGAAATCAGTGTGTCGAACGGTGAGAAATAGCTGATGAGGCCCACCATTCACACACAAAGAAGCGCCGCAGGCTGACCCGCGGCGCTTCTATAAATCACTCACCAAGGCGATGGTTTGTGACGGCTGCTGTTCCTTCAGTCGGTCGGACACTCAAGAGGGTGGACTCCAGAGGGATCCGCGACGGAGTCGCTCTCCTCCTTACAACCATAGTAACCCTCTCCCTCATACCAGCTGCAGACGAAACCTTCTTCAACACTGCAGTCAGCCGACGAAGGGGCGCCCTCCTCGCAGAACCTGAGGATGTCGCCATCGCAGCAGCCTTCATGGGTCAAATCGCCGCATTCGCTGCACGCTGCGTCCGATGCGCAATCGGAGTCATCGCAGTCAGCGGCGCCATCACCGTCGTTGTCGATTCCATCGTCGCAGACTTCGAGGTCGATTTCTTCCCAGGTCACAGTAAGGGTATTCGAAAGGTTGTAGGAGCCCTCGGGGCCATCTGTGAATTTTTCACAATTGTATGTGAAGCCGGTGGTGGAACCCGCGATCTCACCGCTATCGCAGAACGTTTCGACCGCGTTTACCCATTCCCCCTCAACAAATTCGTAAAAAGTTGCACTTTCGATATTGAAACCCATGGTTATGCTGGCCTCACCGTCGGAGGTCCAGGCGCAATCACCCGTTTTTTCTGCAGTGATGAGCGAGGCAACATCACACGAAGGACACCCCTCGGGCACGGTGGTTTCAAAGCCTGTCTGGACCCACTCTACAGTGCAGGGCTCAAAGCCGTAGACGTCAGCGTAGGCGCCTGTGAAGTCCGTGTAGAGCCACCCACCTGAGCCTGAAGTGATCT
>CAWVVG010000329.1:0-4453 GCA_963932775.1 uncultured bacterium | reverse complement strand
CTGCCAGTGAGGAACCAATTCGTTCGCAAGCCGAGTCATTCAAGATTGCAAGCTTGGCCAAGGCCGAGTCGATCATTGACTTGAATGCCCTGGAACGGGCCAACTCCCATGTGCTCCAAGAAATGGACAACAGCGAGCAAGTCACCGCGGTCTTCGCCCACCTTGCTCGGAAGGGTTTCGCCTTCGAGGATCGGGACAAGCGCTGGCAGAAGAAGTTTGTGGACTTGGTCCTCGACGATCTTCAAACCCTTTCTGACGCGGAGGCTATGGCTTGTTTCGTGCTCACCCAGGGTGTCAGCCACGAGCGAAAAGCTGCTGAATTGCTGCGTCAACCAGAGACCCAGAAACTCATGGATGACTTTGAGAAATGCATCAAGAAGGGCAAGTCCAACTCGTTGAAAGATTGGAAGGGTGTCTTCGCTAAATTCCGAGGACAGGTAGAAGTGCCTGGCCGAGCTCTCGCAACCCTACGCGTGGTCCTGACCGGTGAAAAAACGGGTCCGAACCTCACAATTCTTGCGACCTTGCTCGGCGAAGATGGAACCCGCCTTCGTCTTGAGAAGGCCCGGAAATACAGAAACTGATCCGCATGCCGAACGGAGAAACCATGGCCGCCCCTTTCCGCATTTACAACACCCGTACGCGGACCGTCGAAGCATTCGTGCCCCTCGCGCCCGAAAAAATCGGCATTTATGTCTGTGGCATGACCGTCTACGACCGCTGCCACATGGGCCACGCTCGGGCAATGGTGGTCTTCGACGCGTTTGTTCGATACCTACGGTTTCGTGGCTGGGATGTAAACTTCGTCCGCAACTTCACAGACATAGATGATAAAATCATCACCCGCGCCAACGAACATGGTGAAGACCCGATGGCCCTTGCCGCTCGATTTATTGAGGCCTTCCATGAAGATGCCGATGCCTTGGGCCTGATTCGCCCGGATGCAGAGCCCAAGGTCTCCGAGAGCATCGATGGCATCCAAGCACTCATCCAGAGCCTCATTGACAAGGGCAATGCCTATGAGTCAGAGGGCACCGTCTGGTTCGAGGTGAAGTCCCTTCCAACCTACGGGCAACTCTCCGGCCAGAAGGTAGACGAGCTCCAGAGCCCAGATGCCGTCGCCGGTAAGAAGCACCCAGCAGACTTCGCCCTCTGGAAATCGGTGAAGCCCGGTGAACCAAGCTGGCCCAGCCCGTGGGGGTCGGGGCGCCCAGGGTGGCACATCGAGTGCTCCGCAATGTCCATGGGTTGCTTAGGCGAGACCCTCGACATCCATGGCGGCGGTCTTGATTTGGTGTTCCCACACCACGAGAATGAAGTGGCCCAGTCGGAGGCCCACACCCATAAGACCTGTGCGAACTACTGGATGCACAATGGCATGCTGACCATGAAGAACGGACAGAAGATGGGCAAGAGCCTTGGCAATGTCTGGAATGTGCAGAATGCGCTCAATGAGTTTCCTGCTGAAGCGCTGCGCTTGTACTACCTGGCGGCTCTTTACCGGTCCCCTCTCCCCTGGAGTGACGAAGCGCTTCCAGAGAGTCTCGGGTGCCTCTGCCGCCTGTACGAGGCCCTCGAGGTCGCTCAGTCTATGAGAGGACAAGAGGATGTCGCTCAGGTGGCTCGGGACCTGGGTGAAGATGCCCAGCGCGTCGTGGCCCTCTCCGCATCTTTTGAGGACACCTTTCTCGGCGCACTGGACGATGACTTTAATACGGCAAAAGCGATGGCTTCCGTCTTCGAGTTGGTCCGTGCCGTGAACCGTTTCTCCAACCACAAGAAGGCCAACAAGCGCGGTGGCCCTGTGGTGGCCGGTGCCCTCGAAGCCTTCGGGCTGGTATCCCAGTCATTGGGACTGCTCACCATGAGTGTCGACGCATTTCAGGAGGAGGTAAAAGACAAGCGCTGCAAGGCCATGGACCTCTCCCGCGAAGACGTTGAGGCCAAGATTCTGACCCGTACCGAGGCACGCGCCAATCAGGACTGGGCTGCATCCGATACCATCCGCGATGAGCTGGATGCAGCAGGCGTCATGATGATGGATGGCAGCGAAGGCACCACCTGGCGCCTCCGAATCTGCGACTGAACGAATCTGTGGACATGGGCCGGCTGGACCGACCCTGACCCGTCTACTGAATCAATACAGCCGCACAGCTCACTTGGTCGACTTCAGTCTTTCCTTCACAGGTCTTGTTTCGGACCATGGTGACCACCGCGGGCTGTGCAGGAGCAGCTTCCCACTTGTGTGCAAAGTTCCAAGTCAGCACTTCCTTGCCCTTCAGCGTATGAGTGCCTGGCTTGTTGCCCTTGGAGAGCGGTAGAGCATCCACATACGTGTCGAACCCAAACTCACACCCCTCGGGCGCGGCCATAGCATCGGCACCGAGGTACCAGAAGTTCACATCCTTGCCCACACTCCACCGGCCCATGTGGCGGGCATTCTTTGGGTCCTTGGGGAACTCTGCAGTGTCGAGCGCAATGAGGTTTGCGGACTCCGTACAATGGTCCCACAGGAGATCGCCCTGCTCGTTCTTCACGAAAGCATTGGTTCCATTCGGGTTGGAGTCCTCAACCTTCTTGCCGTTGAACACGGTCACATAGTTGTCGGTGACCCTTAGCTCACAGTTTCGGGCATTGACCTTCACGTAGATAATACCGAACAGCTTGTTTCCAAGGTTGTTGTTGTTGAAGACGAAGTTCTTCCACTTGTCCGTGCCCTTGAATTTCGCGACGTTGGCCATCCCTTCTTCGATTCCCTTGGCGACCTTCTCGTCGCTGAGGGAGCCATCGATCTTCCGCAGTGACTCCGCCGTACACTCCTTGCCTGCAACGGCCAGCGCTTGGCAGTAATCCTTTGCGTGGGCCTTTTCGCGGCAAATCATTCGCTTCTCACCGGGTGCTTCGCACTCGTACTCGTAGATGTCCGAACGAGAGCCAACGTTGTACTTGGCTGTGTTCTGACCATCGACGGTCTTGAACTGGATTCGACCCTGCATGGGGTCCGGGGTGTCGGTCCGGTCGGGGTTGGCCCGCAGATAGACCCATTCCGTTCCATCCAAGCCATCGAGTGCCAGCGAACAATCCCCAACACTCTTGCCCAGGGTCAAGGTCTTCTTCTCAGACTTTTCCCCTCCACAAGCTGCGGACAAGAGTAAAAAAGAAAGTGCAATAAATGTGGTCTTGGCCATGATCGGCTCCTTTGGTCCGTGGACTATAACGGAGAGGCCACAGGGAGCAACGCCGGTTAGTCGCCGGCCATGAACATCATCCTCGCCACCTCCAATTCCCACAAGCTCACAGAGATTCGCGCCATGCTCGCGGACACCCCCTGGGGTGTCGTTGGACTCGATGCCTACCCAGAGCTCGGTGAGATTCCCGAGGACCACGACACCATGGTGGCCAATGCCATCCAGAAAGCGGAGACGGTGTTTCGCCATACCGGGCTGCCCACCGTTGCCGACGACTCTGGCATCGAGATCCGGGCCCTCAGCTGGGAGCCTGGGGTGTACTCCAAGCGCTGGACCCCGGAGGCTGAGGACGGCACCAACAACGCAAAGCTACTCCGAGAACTCGCGGGCAAGAATGACCGTATGGCCCGCTACCGGTGCGCGCTCGCCCTTGTCACCAGCGATGGTATTCAAACGGTCGAGGGCACCTGCGAGGGCACGATTGGACACGCTCCACTTGGCGATGGTGGCTTCGGATATGACCCCTTGTTCTGGCCCGACGCGTACCTCGGCCGCACCATGGCCGAGATCAGCCTCGAGGAAAAGAACCGCATCAGCCACAGGGCCCAGGCGTTCTCACACCTCCCAGCCCTGCTTGAGGCCGCGCTTAGAGCTTGACGCTCGCCCGCAGTCGACCCGTATAGATCACGCCTGGAGCCGCGTAAAACTCACCGGCGAAATCAAACTTGTCGAGGGTCCACTGAGCGCCCAGAGAGCCTGTGAACGAAGCGTAGGGGGCTAAATTATTGCCCACAATACCATCGTCACCGATGTAGAAGAACGTACTCGCGTCGGTGAATCCGAGGGAGAGGTACGGCTTGAGACCTTTCTTCACTTCATGGCCGATGATTGCATCCACGCCAAAGGTCGACCCCATGTAGAAGTCGAGCTCCTCCGGATCGCTCGACTCAAATGGAGTGGCGATCTCAGCGATGGTCTTCATTAAGGTCGCATGGTAGCGAAGGCCCCACTCGGTACCACCACCCAGCGCCATTCCAAAGCCCGCTTCCGCGCTCATGATGACATTCCGAGTGCCAAACACCGTGACGGGTGGCACATAGCCGAGCCCAGCGTAGGGCTTGATCTTGCCGATTTTGTTGAACTGAAACAGCACTCGGGGCCGGGGTGCAGCCGGGGCTTTATTGGTGTCTTCTGTCTTGGTGCCGCTCAGCACCAATCGACGATTGCAGCCCAGCGGGGGAATGCCAGCAAGCTCGACTCCAACC
>CAWVVG010000328.1:0-4466 GCA_963932775.1 uncultured bacterium | reverse complement strand
TGCGACGAGACCGGTGAAGCCAGTGGTTCTGCCAGTGTGGACTGCAACGACATGGACGCCTCAGTTTCCCCGAGTGCGACAGAGACTGCAGCCGATGGCATCGACAGCGACTGCGACGGCGCAGAGCTGTGCTACACCGACTACGACGGCGACGGCTACCGTCCCGATGAGTACTCGGAGGTCGATGGCGACTTGCTGTGCACAGGTGCAGGCTTGGTGGGTGCGGATGCCCCCGGCGGGGACTGCGATGACACTGACGGCAGCGTAAATCCAGATGGTACTGAGTCTCCGTCCGATGGCGTGGACAGCAACTGCGATGGCCTGGAACAGTGCTACATCGACGGCGATGGTGATGGCTTCCGCACCATGGACGAGGAGATTGTAGAGTCCGAAGCCATCGATTGCGATGGGGATGGAATTGCCTCAGAGGATGCACCGGCAACAGACTGCGATGATGAGCGAGACGATGTGAACCCCGACCAAGGAGATGCAATCGGCGACGAACTTGACGCAGACTGCGATGGGTTTGAGCACTGCTATGTGGATGCCGATGGCGATGGCTATCGGACCATGGATGTGGTGGAGTCGGTGGATTCAGACTGTGCGGACGAGGGCGAAGCTACATCGTCGGACCCATTGGTGGACTGCGATGACACCCGCTCTGGCATCAACCCCGCTGCGGAGGAAGTCGCAGGCGATGGGATCGATCAGGACTGCGACGGCCAAGATGATGCGGCCATCGCGAGTGACGATACGGCAGCAGCTGGCAGTGGTGATGGGGGCGATGACACCCCAATAGAGGTCACCATCGAAATGGATGCACCGGCCGCAGAGAAGGGCGGTTGCAGTACAACAGGTCAGCGCTCAATGCCCCTGGGATGGGTCATCGGCGTGTTGGGTCTGCTGGGTCTTCGGCGTCGCGAGTCTTCACACGTCGCCTGAGTGGAGCGAGCCAGTGTCCGGCGTCTTGGTCTCTCTTTAAGGCCCGGGCGCAGGGTTTCTTTCGGTCGCCCAACTCTCCCATGATCTGTGAGTCTGGGTGCATCACTAAGAGCTCGCTTACAACGGGCCAGGGTCGTCTCCAGCGCGCCCATGGAGAGGCTGCGGTAGAAATCTCTCCAGTCACTACGGCCAAGAGCAGGCCGCCAGCGGCGACGGATCGGATGGGGTGACTGCCTCCCCTCCAGGTTCGCCAAGGTCCGGGAAAGGCATCGACCAATCGGCCGAGTGTGACCCCAATCAGGAGTGCGAGAGCAGGCATGATCTGGCACAGAAAACGAACGCGGATCTCGGCCATGCCCGTCTGACCGTGAAAGGCGATGGCGAAGGGCGCCACAGTGAAGGCCACGGCCAAGAATGCCCGGGGCCTACCGATGAGGCCGAGCAGTGCCAACAGCCCCGCACCGATCCACAGGGGCTTCATGGGGTCCAAGTGGTTGTTGGCAGCGAAGCGGGACACGGGAGGTGGAAACCAGGCAGGCGGCGTCAGGGTCAACTGTTTGAGAATGAACCAGCCGGTCTGAGGCAAGCGCCAAGGCCCGGAGTGACCCCAGACAAAGTCTCCGCCCGAGTCGTACGGCGGCTGGTGGGCGGGATCTTTGGAGCCATACATCTCGAACAGCGGTCGGACATCAAGCTGCTCTTCAAAGCTCACCGCATCATCGGTATAGCTCCAGTTTCCAATCAAGAACGAGACTGCCAGAGGGGCCAGAAACCACTTGAGCGCCCGCTTTTTTTCCGCTGAGTAGGCCACAGCAATCAGTGCCCCCACACTCCAGGGCACCGCCCACACCAAGCCCCGCACATCACCAAGCAGGGCGAGACCGATGCCTGCACCAGCGAAGGCCAGGGCTTTAGGGCTGCGGTGGACGATTCCAGCGGTAACCCCCACGGCTCCCAACACAAAGAAGGCTGCAACCATGGGGTAGAAAGTGAGGATGCGGGGCAGCAATACCAGGGGAGAGAGGGCCAAGCCCGCCATCGCAGCCAGCAAACCTGCGGTGCGACCGCCAGCGATCCGTCCCCATAGGAACAGCCCGCCGCCCACCAAGCTTGTGGCAACGGCGCTCGATGCCCGCAACGCGGACATGATCCCGTGGTCTTCGGTCAGTGGGACCGCTGCCCACCCGGTGATCTTGGACCGCTTGATGGACCAGGGAACATCGGGCTCGTCCAACAGGTGCAGGATCGCATTGCAGTAATCGGACATATCCGCGGTGTTCCACGGGTCGAGCATGTGCGGCGTGCCCAGTTTCTCGAAAGCAATCCACCAAAACCCGAATCCGCACACGATGGCGATGAGTCCATCGATAAGCCATGATGCGGGGGTTGATTGGCCTCGATTCAGCATTCGCTCACCCTACACCAGAGGCTACTCCACGTAACCGAGAGCTTGAAGCATCCTGCGTTCGGTGTCGGAGAGTTCCTCGTCACTCGTGGCATCGGTGGGCTCCTCGGCGGGCTCATCTGTGACCTTGGCATTCTTCGGAATGCGGTCCAACTTGTTGCCGATCTTGGCCAACGCAGAGATCTCCTCTGCCGGTATCCATTTGCGCATTTCTGCCATCAAAGCGGAGGTGACTTCCTTGGGAGCTTCACCGGTTTTCAACAGGTTTTTGAGCTCCTTGGGGTCACCCTTGAGATCGTATAGTTCCCACTTTCCAGGGCCTTTCTTGGGGGTGTAGATGAGCTTCCAGTCCGTGGTTCGAACGCCTCGGAGTTTGCCGTTCACACCCTTCACGTATCGGCGCTTATTCCACTTGAAGTAGGAGATGTCGGTCTCGAGAAATGCAGGTCCAGGACGCTCTTTGAGCAGGTCCACTCCGTCGGTTTCAGGCGCCTCGACCCCAACCAGAGAGAGCAAGGTCGGCATCACATCAATGCTTCGGACCTGGTCTTCCACCACGGCTCCAGCATCGAGCTGGCCGGGCGCTTTGATGAGCAGGGGGATGGACATGGAGGGGTCGTACAAGAACTCACCGTGGTGGTACCAGTATTTGTGCTCCCCCAAGGAGTGGCCGTGGTCAGCGGTGAAGACCACAATCGTGTTGTCTGCGATTCCCATTTGGTCGAGGGTGTCGAGCATGCGTCCCACTTGGTCGGAGTTGTACGTCACTTCCTTTCTGTACAGCTCGCAGGCCCGGTCGTTCTCCTCGTCGGACAGGGGATTCTTGAACATCATCTCGCCCCGAGAGACCTTCTTGACTGACTGGATGTTGTTCACCATGCACTCGCCGTCTTCTCCGGGAGGTCGGTAGGGCCAGTGGGGGTCGAAGTAGTGCACATAGCCGTAGAAGGGCTGAGGTACGTTCCGCATCCAGTCGATCACCCGGTCGGTAGCGACCGCAGCATCGGTGTTGCCATCAAAGGGGCGGATGCGCTGGGTGGTGAAGGTGTCGATGGCGGTCAGCCATCCGGTGAGCCGGGCCGGGCCCCACGCCCGCTCAAGCTCAAAGAAGGACCAGAACTGATCGAAGCCTTGCTCAAAGCCTCGCCCGCGCATGATCCACCCATTGTGGACGAAGGCTGCGGTGCTGTACCCAGCATCGCTCAGGGTCTCCGCCAAGGTCTGCTGGTCCGAATTCAGCTCGTCTTTGAGGATTCGTACCCCATTGGAGACCGGGTACTTTCCGGTCTGGAAGGCGGCGACGGACTGTGTGGTCTTGGGGATGACCGTGATGGCATCCGCATACCGGGTTCCCTCCTCGCTCAGTCGGGTGATGCCTGGGGTTGGGGTGGCTTCACCATAGGGCTGCACGTGGTCTTGGCGCAGGGTGTCCACCAAGACAAAGAGCACATTGGGTTTGTCTGAGCTTCCGTTGTCGATTCCGAGTGAGTGAACCGTTGCACCCGCAATGCCCACGATGGACAGCACGCCCACAGAGATCGAGAGCAGTCGGTTGTTGCGGCAGCAGTTGGCGTTGGCGGCAGCCAAGCCTGCGACAATGGTGATCACCGCACCAGGCAGCAGGAAGCAGAGTTGCTCATCGAGGCTGGTGGTGTAGACAGGAACCCGGCCCCACAGCCCTGGAGTGGCCACAGCCACCGCTAAGAGACCGAGCACCCAGGGCCAGATTCGGTGCAGCAGGAGCAGAATCACGATGGCGCCGGCGGCCCAAAAACTTGTGGTCTCAAATCGGTCTTCGCCAATAAAGCGTGCGCCGTAGACAAAGGCTGTGTAGAGCACAGTGGTGATCACCAGACAACGGCGTGCGAGGACGCCGAGCAAGCTGAATAAGCCCACATTGAGTGCGATGATCACGAGTGCATGTCCGATGCCCAGGGCCATACGCCAGCCCCGAGGGTCGTCCATCAGCCAGTCCCAGCGGACGATGGCCATGGCTTCATACAGGCCGACGAGGGCACCCAAAGATGCGATGCGTTGTGTGTTCATTCTTTTATCTCCGGAGGCATGGAGCGAGGCCCAAGCCGAACTAGTCCAGCCATCATTAATCCAGGAATCAACC
>CAWVVG010000327.1:0-4475 GCA_963932775.1 uncultured bacterium | reverse complement strand
AGCGGGAGCTTCATCAGCGGGTGCTTGATCAGCGGGTGCTTCTTCAGCGGGTACTTCCACTTCAGCGACTTCCGCGGCAGCTTCGACAGCTGGTTCCTCGGAGGCAGTCTCGGCCTTGACGGCTTTGACCTTCACTGCAGCGGGATCATAATCCCCCACCAACTCAATAAGCGCCATGGGAGCATCGTCACCGGAGCGAAAGCCCGCCTTAAGAATACGAGTGTATCCCCCAGGACGTTGCTTAAAGCGTTCGGCATATTCCCCAAAGAGACGCTCTATCGCTGCTGGATCACTGATCCAGCGACGAGCTCGACGGATGAAGTGCACCCGGCGGGCTTGCGCGGCCTTGAGCTCCTCACCCTTCAAGCCTTCGAGGCTAGAAGGTGGAACACGTGTGCCCATGGTAATGATCTTGTCAGCAATCCGACGCAACTCTTTGGCCTTAGCCTGAGTCGTCTTGATCTGGCCATGAACAATTAATGACGTGACCATGTTCCGATACATGGCCTTGCGGTGTGAGCTGTTCCGTCCGAGCCGACGGCCTGATTTACGGTGTCGCATTCTTGACTCCTATCTGGATTCGCTGGGGCAAAACCCCATGAATCTACTTGGTACGATCTTTGGGAAAATTGGGAAGCTTCATGCCCAGGGAAAGGCCGAGTTCGGCCAGGATTTCCTGGATTTCGTTGAGGGACTTACGTCCGAAGTTCTTGGTCTTGAGCATCTCAGGCACATTGCGCTCGACAAGATGCCAAATGTATTCGATGCCTGCATTCTGAAGGCAGTTGGCAGAGCGAACCGACAACTCGAGTTCATCCACGCGCTTAAACAGGTTCTCGTTCCAGTCCTCTTCAGGAGTGGAGTCTTCAGCCGCAACCGGCTCAGGCTCCTCAACGAAGTTGATGAAAATCTGAACTTGTTCCTTGAGAATCTTCGCAGCGAATGCCACAGCATCTTCCGGCGTCACTGAACCATCGGTCCAGATCTCCAAGGTCAACTGGTCGAAGTCTGTCCGGTGTCCAACACGGGCGTTGGTGACGGTGTATTTGACCTTCTTGACCGGTGAGTGAAGTGCATCCACGGGAATGGTCCCGATGTGTGTCTCTGCTTCCTCAGTCATGGCACCCAGGACGAAACCGCGTCCCATAGAGGCTGTGACCTCAGCTTGGAAACGCCCTCCCTCTGTCAGGGTAGTGAGCACAAGACCCGGGTTGAGGATCTCAGACTCTCCATCGAAGCGAATGTCTCCAGCGACGACGTCGACGGTCTCTCCTTCGATACAGGTCTTATCAATCGAACCGTTAAGAACCTCTGTAGAAGAAGTTCGAAGCCGAACTTCCTTGAGGTTCAGAACGATGTTCGTGACATCATCCACGACGCCAGGAATCGACGAGAACTCATGAAGAACACCTTCGATCTTTACGGTCTTGATGGCCGCGCCTTGAAGGCTCGACAACAAAATACGACGAAGAGCGTTGCCCATCGTGATGCCAAATCCGCGTTCAAGCGGACGTACGACAAACTTCCCGTATGTGTCCGTGGAATCCTTGGATTCGACGCGCTTTGGACGAATAAGACTACGCCAATTGGCTGCGATAATTTCTTGCATGATGTCTCCTTCTGAGTTTCTGCCTACCGGACCAAGTAGGTTCTACACCCAGCGGGAAAAGGTTCGGGCAACTCACTATCCGCGAGCGCCCAGGTCCATTGAGTGGTTTGAAAGGTCTAAACGCGACGTTTCTTGGGAGGACGACAACCGTTGTGAGGAATCGGAGTCACGTCACGGATGTGAGTGATCCGAAGACCGCAACTGGCGACCGCACGAAGCGCGCTCTCGCGACCGGTACCGGGGCCCTTCACGAATACACCAACGGCTTTGACGCCATGGTCCATAGCCTTCTTGCATGCGTCCTCAGCGACAAGGCCAGCTGCGAAGGGAGTACTCTTGCGAGAACCCTTGAAGCCTTTCACGCCTGCAGAGGACCAGCTGATGGTGTTTCCAGCAGGATCCGTGACTGTCACGATTGTGTTGTTGAAGGTCGCCTGTATGTAGACGATACCGCTCGGGATGTTCTTTTTAGTCCGACGTGCGGACCGTGTCTTGGGATTTGCCATTGTTCAGTCCTCCTTTTAGCGTTTGCGGCCAGCGGTGCGAACCGGGCCCTTACGTGTACGTGCGTTGGTGTGAGTGCGTTGTCCGCGAACCGGAAGTCCCTTCTTGTGGCGAAGGCCACGATAGGCACCGGTGTCGATGAGACGCTTGATGTTCATCGCAGTCTCTTTCCGAAGGTCACCCTCAACTTGGTAATCCTCCTGAATGATGTGCCGGATGGCAGCCACTTCACTCTCTGAGAGGTCATTGGCCTTAATGTTGCGTGCCACCTGTGCCTTGGCGCAGATGTCAGCGGCGGACTTACGCCCAATTCCGAAAATATAAGTGAGTGCTATGTCCACGCGCTTATTGCGCGGGAGGTCTACACCTTCGATACGTGCCATGGATTAACCCTGCCTTTGTTTGTGCTTGGGGTTTTCGCAAACGATGCGGAGAACTCCCCGCCGTTTGACTACACGACATTTTTCGCAAATCTTCTTTACAGAAGCTCGAACTTTCATTTTGTACTCCCCTCGCCGGTTTTCCGGTTCAACAGGTGTTTATGGGTCTCTAATCCAGAACGGTGAGAATCTCCGTTCCGTTGGGTGTAATGGCAATGGTGTGTTCGAAGTGAGCAGCAAGGCTGCCATCCGCGGTCACCACCGTCCAAAAATCTTTCAATGTTTTTGTCTTCCAGGTTCCAAGCGTCACCATCGGTTCGATGGCGAGGCACATTCCTGGCTTGAGCAAGTCTCCGGTATTGGGCTTTCCATAGTTGGGAACTGATGGACGCTCATGTAGCGCCCTTCCGATCCCGTGCCCGACATACTGCCGAACAATTCCGAAGCCGAGAGGTTGAATAGTAGACTCGATCGCATGACCGATATCTCCAATCCTAGCCCCTGCTGTGGCCGCGGCGATGCCGTCGTATAAGCTTTTTTCCGTCACGTCAAGGAGCGCAGCAACCTTAGCGTCTGCCTTTCCAATTACCGAAGAAAATGCATGATCCGCATAATATCCACCAAAGTGCAAACCGAGGTCGATCGAAATCAGGTCCCCTTCACCCAAAGGCACATCATTCGGAATCCCGTGGACCACCTGTTCGTTGGGCGAAGCACATATCGTAGCCGGAAATGGGGGAGCCCCTTCAACAGCGTAGCCACGAAAAGCCGGCACTGCGCCCATATTCCGAATCATTTCATCCGCGATCCGGTCGAGGTCTAACGTTGTGACACCTATAACGATCTGTTCGCGAAGCCGTGCCCCGACTTCGGCGAGCCGCCGGCCACTCGACCGCATGGCCGCAACTTCCCAATCTGCTTTCAGGTGAACCATCTCAGTCCCGAATCGCATCCAAAATGGAGCTCCGAACAACATCAATGGCTTGGGCGCCGTCGATGGAATGAACATCTGTCCTAGAACTAAGCCAAGCAAGTACCGGAGCTGTGTCTCGGTCATACGTCTCGAGACGGGCCCGAACAGTTTGTTCCGTGTCGTCCTTTCGCTGCACAACTTCACCTTCACAGCGGTCGCAACTGCCCTCCACCTCAGGCGGGTTGTTGGCCACATGGTAGGTGGCGCCACACGACAGGCACGTCCGCCGACCACTAAGTCGTTCTATCAGAAGTTTATGATCAACCTCAAGGCTAATCACGGCGCCAACCGCTCTGCCCTGCCCTGCCAGCCAGGTACTAAGCATCTCCGCCTGTGCCACGGTCCGAGGAAAGCCATCCAGGAGAGCACCACCAGCACAGTCCTCCCCAACCAATCGAGATGCAACTATGTCGCATACGACCTTGTCTGGTACCAGTTGGCCTTGGTTCATGAAGCTCTTTGCAAGCTCCCCAAGTGCGGTCCCATCCTGCAAGTGCTTCCGAAATATGTCTCCGGTAGATACATGCGGAATAGACATCGCCTCGCAAATAGCGTCGGCCTGAGTACCTTTTCCCGCACCTGGCGGACCGAACAAAATCACATCCATCACGGAGCTCCTAACGGGTGCCCAATGTGCCGCGACGCCCACCAGCCGAACCCTGACCAGGTCCCACAACGCCATCATAATGACGAGTCATGAGGTGGCCCTCGATCTGAGAAACAGTGTCGAGGGTCACACCCACGATAATCATCAGGCCCGTGCCACCGAAGTAAAACGGTACACCGTAGCCGCTAATCAGCACTGTTGGAAGAATGCAAACGACAGCCAGGTAGAGCGAACCACCGAGGGTCAATCTCGTCAATACGCGGTCCAGGTAGTCCGCAGTCTGCCGACCAGGCCGAAGCCCAGGGACATATCCACCTTGACGCCTAAGATTGTCTGCAACATCCACGGGATTAAACGTCACCGCCGTGTAGAAGTAGGCGAAGAATATGATCATCCCGATAT
>CAWVVG010000326.1:0-4475 GCA_963932775.1 uncultured bacterium | reverse complement strand
GGGTGGGTCGACCAGAAGTACCGCCTCGAGCGCCGCGAGCATCTCCGTTCCTGTTTGGCCGGGCGCCAGACGGATTGACAAGATTGCACTCGCTTGCCGGCGGAGTGCGTTCTTTTTGATGGCCGGTGTTGGAAGGGTGGTTGCGACCACGGTGAGGCTCGGCTGGCGCCACATCCACTCGGCGGGTGGAATCCCACGGTCCGGAAGCGCGTTCACGCCTTCTATGATGTGTGCACCCTTCTCGATGACGTCGACGGTAATCGGTGTGTCCCAGGCGGCCGTCCGCCAGTCTTCAGGGACCTCGACCCGCCCGACTGCCATCCGGCCATCGTCATCGGTCAGGCGGTTGACCAATTTCATCAGTGCGATGGATACATCTGGAACCATTCCACCCCACAGACCCGAGTGAACATCGGCATCGAGTGCACTGACCTTCAGCTCCACCTCGAGCAGCCCACGCAAGGACACGGTCAACCCAGGGATCTCAGCTGAGGGGTTCTCGCAGTCGGTCAGCACCATGACATCGGCTTCGAATTGGTGAGGATAGGCATCCATGTACCGTTCGAGATTTGGGGATCCGATCTCTTCTTCCCCTTCGATGACTACCTTGAGGTTCACGGGCAGGCCGCCGGTTTCGGCCAACCAAGCTTCAAGTGCAGCGATGTGGCTGACCCATCCGCCCATGTCATCCGCTGAACCACGGGCGTACAGCCGGTCCCCGATGCGCGTGGCTTCGTGGGGAGGAGTGTGCCAAATTTCACCCGCGACGGGCTGAAGATCCAAGTGGCCGTAGACGAGCACGGTCGGGGCATCTGGCCCGGCTTTCATCCATTCAGCTGTCACGATTGGAAGCGAGCCCTGAATCTCCAGCACCTGGCATTCATCCATACCGAGGGTTTCCAGATCGTCTCTGATTTTTGAAGCGAGTGCACGGACGTCCTCAGCATGCTCTGGCTCGCACGAGATGGCGGGAATGGCGAGGTAGGCGCTGAGCTGATCGACGGTGGCATCGAAGCGGGCCATGGCGTGTTCGATGACGGCTTCTACTTGTGGATGAGACAACGGACACCTCTGAAATGGGGCGAGTGGGTAAACGGTTTTTGGAGCATGGTTTCTGGTATTTGGGCGGTGAAGGGTGTGGGTAGACCGAGTGCGGTTCAAAAAAAAAGCCCGGAGTCACCGGGCTTTTCTCGGACTCTAAGGTCTTACTCTTCTTCGGCTTCTTTCTCTTGTTGGGCCTTCATGGCTTCGTCCAGCTTCGCAGCGGCAATGGCTTCTTCTTCAGCGATTCGGGCATCGGTGATTCCGTCTTGCACGATTCCACGTTGCTCGATGGTTAGGTCGAGGCCTGATTGCCGGACGGCGCGCAGCTTGTTGTCGACGAAGCCGACGAGTACAAGGCGGTCGGTCATGCTGAAGTTGCCGTCAAGGACCGCTTCTTTTTCCAGCCAGAACTTTAGAGTCACCGAGTCCATTCCGCCGCGGAATTTCTGAGCGGACCCATTGGCTACGATGCCAACCTTCGTGGATGTGTTGGCACCAGTGGCGACCCAGCCTTCCATTTTGTTGCTAAGCGCACCGATGTTGGTCTCGAGAGCCGACTCGATGATGATCTTTGTGGGAGCAATCTCGGGACTGCCTTCCGCATTCCATGATTCGTGTGCATCGATGGCCTCACCAATCTTCTTGGCGACGGCTTCGGGTGTGTCGCCATTTTCGTAGGTCCATTCTTCACCTTCGGTAAAGGTGACCTCGTTTTCATTTTCTTTGAGCACGATTTGCAGACCGGAGAGTCCGTTGCCCTCGTTGGCCGCCTTGCCTCCCAGTGTGTTGCGCTGGTTTCGCTTGCCTGGCTCACCGATAATGGTCAGAATCAGTTTGGCCGGGATGGCTTCCGCGTTGTTTTCTCCAGAGGGGAGTCGAGCACTGATCTCACTGGGGATCACAATGCCTTTTCCGGTCAGATCAAATGTGGACCGGTCGGGGTTTTCGATTGATTTACCGAGCATGCCCTCCACGTCTTCCAAGGACTGGTCGTATGCCAGCTTGAGATAGCTCGCGGTGTCCAGGCGCTGCTGGGTATCCATCGCGTTCATAGCGGCAGATGCAGAAACTCCGCTTAGCCCCAAGAATGCGATGAGGCCTAGAGCGGGTACGATCGTGTTCTTGGGGCCCGCAGACTTTGTAGCAAACAGGAGGCCCATGCCCCAAGCTGCGCTGTAGCCAATACCGAGGACCAAAATCAGATATGCCATGGATATCTCCCTTAAATCAGGTACAAGATCTACACCTATATATACGTTCCCGTCGAGGCTTCTTACTCGGTTCACACAAACAATTTGCGGAGTTTAGGCTGTCGAGGTCCGCGCAGCGGCCTCTGTGACATGGCCAAACTGGGTTGAGGCCTCGCTGCCAACCATCGGGTTGACTCGGCGTATATTGGCGCTGATGCAAGCCATGTGTGCCATGGGAATACAATGGCGCTTCGCTATAGCGTCCAACATTCAGCTCAAAGGGTCTTGAGTACGGGGGCACTGTAATTCTGCCGTTACCCCGCTGAGGTTTTGGCATATTTTCTGCGAACTATTGGCGTGATAAGTGAGGTTAAAAGAATAAAAATGCAGATCGCGAGTATCCGCTTTCCGGTCTGCCAGCCCCAGGGGATAAATTTCCAATGAATGGTGTGCTGCCCACTCGAAACAGCGACCCCTCGAAACACCCCGCCGACCCGCAAGGCTTTCGCAGGCTGGTCATCGACAGTTACGGACCAACCGGGGTGCCAGGAGTCAGAGAGGACCGCGATTCCCGGTTGGTCGCCGGTGACATCGAACTGAACCTCGTTGAGACCGATGCGCATCTTGGATGCAGCGATGAGCCTGCCTTGTTTTGGCCAGCTCCCGCTCAAGCCTTCCACCGGCGGGTGGTGAGAGGGATCGTCACCCTTGAGCACCATCTGGACCGCAGCCCCTGGAGTTGCTGCTGCCCGGGGCGCTGTGGCCTTCCATGCTCGGGGGGACGGGTCGATGATGGCCCGGGCGAAGATGGGGGATGGCCCCAGGTCCAAGGCTGGAGTCAAGGCTTCTGGAGACAGTATGGCCCGCACCGAAGCGAATCTCAGCAGCCGCTCTGGAGGAGCATCATCGATGCGGAACCAGGGACGAATCGGTCGAGGGTTCAGCATCATCTGAAGCCGCTCGGTGTCCACTGACACCGGTAGGTCATAGCCGCGCAGATCCTGGAGTCCGACCAGGGCGCCGGTGTTTGGCTGCAGTGCCCAGCCGAGGCCAATGACCCGCCCATCGTCCACATGATCGTTCAGTTGCGTCGTCCAGGGTGCGGGGCTGGGGTCGTGCTCACTCAGTGGGAGGCTGGACTGGTCGTGCCATCCTCCCCAGATGCCGGATGCCATGACGGCGACAAGAGCGATTGGACCCCACCGTTCCCGAACACCCAAACCGGCTGCGATGGCGACCAGGCTCGCAGCGAGGCTTGCAAAGCGTGCGTGGTTGAGGGGACCGGGCATGCCCGTGACGGAGACCAGTACTGCGATTGCCCATAGGGCGGCGAGCCATCGTCCTCGACCCTTACAGACGGCAAACAATGCCAAGCCGAGTGCGGCCATCCCAGGATGAAGCCGACCGTCGGCCCAGCTCCAGCCGTTTTGATTCCAGGTCTCAGTGGCCGGGTGACCGTGAAAACCAGGCCAAACAAGGTCCAGCAGCTGGGCGACTGCGAGGGTGTTCCCGCCGTGGGCGGCGAGGGTGGCCGAGCGCAGAACCTCTTCGAAAAAAGGCAGCCAGATGGGGGCGGCCAGCCCGAGGCCAAGGGTCATCCAGACCAATCCTGCCCACCACCGATGGCGGAAGATCAGTATGGTGAGGGCGATGAGTCCGATGTGTGCGGCTGTTTCAGGGTGGCCTCCCATCAGCAGTCCAGCGGTTGCCAGGGCGGTTCCGAGCCGCGAGCGCCGTTCCAACCCAAGCAGCAGCCAGGGCAGCCACACCAACGTTGCAGCGTGGGGATGCAGGAGCCACACAGAGAGAAAGGGTGCGGTCATGGATGCCGCACCTGCAGTTGCTGAACCCCAGGCTCCGCAGCCCAGCTCCCGAGCCAGAAGCGCCCCACCCAGCCCGATCCACAGCAGCAGCCAGACGACGGCAGCGTCGGGGCCGGTGTCCTTCGGAAGAAGAATGTGCAGCCACGTGACGGGTGAACCGACCATGGACTGACTGTCCCCGAGCAAGGGTGCGCCAGTCCAGATGGAGGGATTCCAGAGGGGTGCTTCTCCCGCCTCGAAGGCCGCACCGACCGCTTTACGCAGCGCTTTGAACTGCAGGGCTGGATCCGAGAGATGGGGATGCCGGACTCGACCCCCCGCTTCTGTCTGGAATGCATGGTGAACCGTCAAATGGTCGTCGGCGCTCACGACCCGTGACCCAGGGATCGCTCCTGGAAACATCAAGATCGGCACCAAC
>CAWVVG010000325.1:0-4479 GCA_963932775.1 uncultured bacterium | reverse complement strand
TGACACAGGCTCCTCTGATGGCGACGCGGATGCAGATGGGGATGACACAGGCTCCTCTGATGGCGACGCGGATGCAGATGGGGATGACACAGGCTCCCCTGATGGCGGCGCGGATGCAGATGGGGATGACACAGGCTCCCCTGATGGCGGCGCGGATGCAGACGACACCGGTACTTCAGGTGACACGGGTGGCGCGGATGACACCGGTACTTCAGGTGACACGGGCAGTGCGGACGACACCGGTACATCGGGTGACACGGGCAGTGCGGACGACACCGGTACTTCAGGTGACACGGGCAGCATGGTCGACACCGGTGCTTCGGATGGAGACTCTGACTCCGTCTTTGCGGTTCAGTCTGGCCTCATCGCAGAAGGCGAGGGCGCCACACTGACCAGTGTGGTTGTGACCACCATTCCGAAATTTAGCAGCACCGGGCAGGGCTTTTGGATTCAAGATGCTGGCGGGGGCGAGTACTCTGGAGTCCGAGTATATGTCTATGACACCACCGATATAGGCATCACTGAAGGAACCATCCTCGATATGGAAGGAACCGTCGCTGAGTTCTATGATCTCACTCAGATCCAACTCGATTCGGTCGATGGGATCACTCTTGATGGTGGAACGTCTGTTCCGACCGTCAACCTGGTCGACCCCGATGCTGTTGTGGATTGGGAGGTGTGGGAAGGTGCACTGATACAGTTGGAAGACATCGTTGTGGGTGCGGATGAAGACCACGGCGAGTTCAGCATCACGATGGGGGATTCCGAAGAGGCAATGCGCATCGATGACATGATCTGGCCCGATCTTGCAGAGTTCGTCGGTACCGGTGACACCATCGAATCCATCACTGGGTTGATGCACTATTCCTACGACAGCTGGAAGCTCCAGGTTCGGGGTGAGTCAGACTTCATTGGCTATGAAGTGTATGTACCCGCACCCGAAGAATGTACCGCTGACATCTGCATGGCGGACGCTGTGGTAGGGGACGTGGTCATCAGCGAGATCATGTTCAATCCAGATGTCGGAACGGACAGCCGAAACGAGTGGGTCGAGGTTCGGAACAACACCGCTGGCACCATCAATCTCAAGGGTCTTACTGTGACCGATGCGGATGGTGGCGCTGCTGAGTTGGAGGACGATGTGGTGGTGGAAGTCGGAGGGTATGCGGTGCTCGCGGTTAGCGATGGCACCGACTGGGCGTATGTCTTCACAGCCTCTGCTCACTATGGCTCGCTCTCCTTGGGCAACACCGGAGACGAGGTCAGCATCGAGTTCGACGGCATTGAGTTGGACTGGGTGCCGAACTACGGCAGCTTGGGCATCTCTCCAGGCAGTTCCTTTATGCTTGATGGTGGCTTCGAGTCGACCACGGACAATGACTCCATTGGGAGCTGGTGTGAAGCCGGCGTGTTGGAGGCTGATGTCATCGGCGACACCACCGACAATGGAACACCCTTTGCTATGGGCACCTGCTTCGCTGAGTAAACGAGTCGGGCGCTGAGAGAGGGCTGGCCCACGATGGCCAGCCCTTTTTTTTGGATCCGGTAGACTGTGAAGATGATGGGTTTTTGGGCAGTATTGATGGCGTGCGCCAAGCCTGTGGCTGTGGGTGCTCTGGAGCCATCGGGTGGTGCTTCGCTCGGTGCACTGCGAGGACCGGTTGCTGCTCTTCCTGCCGCCGAGCAACGCATTGACCGGGTCATGTTCGGTTCCTGTGCCCAACAGAGGGAGCCCATGCCCATCCTGCGCCATGTGCAGCCAGGAGAGACCGACATCTTTGTGATGCTGGGTGACAATGTCTATGGGGATGACACCCGTGGGGATCAACTGCTGCCAGAGCTTCGAAAGGCCTATGCGACCCTCGCTGTGCAGTCAGACTTTCGCGCCGTATCCAAGTCCATACCGATCCTGCCTACCTGGGACGACCATGATTTTGGTAGGAATGATGGCGGCGCTGAGTTTGAGTATCGGACCCAGTCGGAGTCTCTATTTGAGTCCTTTTGGGGTGTAGAGCCGCCCGACCCCCGCGCACGACGAGCGGGGGTGTACGGAAGTTGGATTTTTGGACCCGAGGGTGAACGGCTTCAGTTGTTGTTGCTCGACACTCGGTTTTTTCGGTCCCCCCTCCAATCCAAGCGTCGCTGGTCTTGGCGCCAGGGCCGTTATCGGGAGTCACAGGCAGAAACCCAGGACATGCTGGGCGACGAGCAATGGGCCTGGCTCGAGACTGAGTTGGCCCGTCCCGCTGAGCTGCGGGTGGTTGTGAGCAGTGTGCAGGTGCTGGCCATGAGTCATGGATGGGAGCGTTGGGGACAGCTGCCCACCGAGCGGGAGCGGTTGCTCCGCCTGCTTCATTCTCATCCAAACACCGTCATTGTGAGCGGAGATCGCCACTGGTCGAGCGTCTACCAGGATGAGACGGGCCTCACAGAGATGACCACCAGTGCCATCAATCGGCCCGCCAAGCATCGAATTCGGGAGACTGGGGTTCACCAGCTGACGGTACCGTTCGGTGAAGTGAACCTGGGTGCGCTAGAGGTTGACTGGCCCAATCAGACGGCCCACCTCATTATCCTGGGAGAGGATGGGCTGAGTCGGGCCGACATACCCGTTCAATTTTGAGACCAGAGCTATAGCTCTGCAAGGTCATCTGGTACCCAGATGATGGTTCCATTGCACATGCCACCAGGGAACGATGCCGATGAACTGGGCTCCCAGAGATCGCCACAGTAGTCGGCGGCATTGTCGTTCCACAGGGTCTCGGCGTCGCTGGCTGAGGCCCCAATGGTAAGTACATACCCGTGGCTCGCCGGTTCAAGTGCTGAAGCGGAGGTTGAGGTGAGATCGTAGATGGTCATCACATCGTCGGTCCAGTCCCGTGGGTTGCAGAGGTCCTCCGTGGGTACTTCGGCCGAATGCCAACCGTCGTAGCTGCCGATGTTGCCTGCAGAAGAACAATCGCCCATTCCCACGGTGATGTCCGAGATTGCACCGGAGCTCGACACAAAGCCCGTGGAACCGGTCTGGTCGAAAACGGAATCAAATTCATCATCTGAATCGCCATCAATATCGAAATCTGTGAGCCGTTGGATTCGCGGAGTCAGGGGTCCGGTGAAAAGGCCTGGCTGAATGGCGAAGTGGACCAGCATGGTTTCCCCGGCTTCATTCCAGAGTTCAGTTTTTCGGACGGTCATGCTTAAGGTCACCCAGCTTCCCCACGAGTATCGATATGTGTGGGTGGCACCCATGACATCGCCGACTCGGATGGATTCGGCACAGATAACGCTGTAGTCGGACGGCATGGGATCGCTCGAACCATGCGTAAAGCGTCCAATCGATGACGATGAAGATCCCATGTCGACAATTAGGTAGTCCATGCGAGCACCGGGGTAGGTCACGTCCTTGAACCCCGTGGTTCCAGAAGGCTGTATTTGAAGACCCTCTGCGGCGTCACTGTCCCACCACATGCCGTGGCTTCCGTAGCGAGTTTTGATGTGGTCACCTTCCACAGTGAAGGCGGTACCCGTCTCGCTGCCAGAGCAAGACACCATGCTCAGCACATCTTGCGGCTCAAGGTCGATGCATTCTGGGCCCCAGTCATCGGGCTCACCACTGCAGTCGTGATCGATGCCATCTCCACAGTAGTCCACCTCATCGGGGCCGAACGTTGGGTCGTCGTCGTCGCAGTCACCATCGAGCTCAGTCAGTCCGGCATAGCCCATGCACAAGGTGGCCTCGTATTCGCCACCGTAGCCATCGCCGTCAGCGTCTGTGTACCAATCGGTGGCGGCACCCGTAGTAGAATCGCCATCGTCGCAGTCGTCCATAGTGGTCACGTAGCCAGCGGGGGCAGTACAGCCCTCGAAGGTAGCGGTGGTGCTGCCCAGGCCGTCTGCGTCGCTGTCTATATAGAAAGTGGACAGCGCTCCGGTGAGGGAGGAGTCCTCATCGTCAATGTTGAAGTCGCAGTCGTTGTCGATGCCATCGCACACCTCATCGGCCATGGGAGAGACGTTCGAGTCATCGTCGTCACAGTCGTCAAATGCGGGCGTATGGTGGGTGTCTGTGGGCTCGCAGTGGCATTGTGATTCTGCCCCCCCAAAACCATCGCCGTCTTCGTCGATGAAGAAGTCGATGCATCCGACGGCATCCTGGTCGTTTGTTTCACCGGAGCAATCGTCATCGGCGGGGGTCGCGCAGACCTCGATGGCCCCAGGGTTCACCGACCCATTGGTATCGTCGCAGTCTTCGAAAGAAAGCAGAGCGTAGGTCTCAGTTGGTTCGCAATAGCACTGTGATTCTGTGCCCCCAAAGCCGTCGCCGTCGCCATCGATGTAGAAGTCACTGCAACCGAGGGCATCTGGTTCGTTGGTGTCGCCTGAACAGTTGTCATCGGCGACTGTGGCACAATCCTCAGTGGCTCCGGGGTTTACGTTTGCATCGGAATCATCGCAGTCCACATCGCTGTTGTATCCGTC
>CAWVVG010000324.1:0-4483 GCA_963932775.1 uncultured bacterium | reverse complement strand
GACATCTTTCTGCGCAATGTCAGTGCCAGCGGCGTAGTACCGCAGTTGTCCGCCATTCTCGGGCCTTGTGCCGGCGGTGCTGTGTACTCTCCTGCGATCACAGACTTCATCTGCATGGTCCAGTCGACCAGCTTTATGTTCGTGACGGGCCCGGATGTCATCAAGACTGTGACCCACGAAGATGTCACCAAAGAAGAACTCGGTGGAGCCGACACCCACTGTGGTACCAGCGGTGTCGCCCACTTTTCGGTTCCGGATGAAGCCGCTGCACTCGCGCTTCTCCGGGAGCTTCTCAGCTATCTTCCGAGCAACAACATGGAGGAAGCCCCCCGCCGCGAGACCAAGGACTCGGTCGTTCGTTCGTGTCTACAGCTCGATTCGCTGGTTCCGGAGAATCCAAACAAGCCATACGACATAAAGGAGCTGATCACCGCGGTTGCCGATGACGGTGCCTTCTTGGAGGTTCAACCCCAGTACGCGGCCAATGTGGTCGTGGGCTTTGTTCGCCTCGGGAGCCGGAGTGTCGGCGTGATTGCGAATCAGCCGGCTCACCTCGCGGGTGTTCTGGATGTGAACAGTTCAGTGAAGGCCGCCCGCTTTGTACGGTTCTGTGACGCATTCAACATCCCATTGTGGGTGATCGAGGATGTGCCAGGGTTCCTTCCCGGAGTGGACCAGGAGCACGGCGGCATTATCAAGCACGGTGCAAAGCTGCTGTTTGCCTTCGCTGAAGCCACGGTTCCAAAGGTGACATTGATCACCCGAAAGGCCTACGGTGGGGCGTACTGCGTGATGAACTCCAAGCATATCGGCGCCGACCTCAACTTTGCATGGCCGACCGCTGAGATTGCGGTCATGGGTGCAGAGGGTGCAGTGAACATTATTTTCCGGAGAGAGCTCGCTGGTGCCGCGGATCCTGCGGCAAAGAGGGCGGAGTTGGTGGCCGACTACAAGGACAAATTTGCAAACCCGTACCGCGCTGCGGCGCTGGGCTATGTGGACGAAATTCTCGTTCCAAGAGAGACCCGCTCTCGGCTCGTTGAGGCCTTTGATTCACTCGAGAACAAGCGGCACAGCAATCCCCCGAAGAAGCACGGCAACATTCCGCTATAGGCTCAGTCTGGGTCGGTTGTCTTGGATGGTATCCACCCCGCGATAATGATGGCCATCAGAATCACTGGCAATCGGAATCGGGTGTTGCCAAAGGTGATGAAGATTACGGCCAGTTGGGAGGCGCCAAGCCCAGCCAGCAGAAGAGGCAGGGGTGTTCGTGGTGCCCTTCGGAGTCCCAGGACTCCCAGTAAGAGGATGCCCAGGCTGCTGAGTGCAGTGGCCCAGATGAGCATGGGTGCGAGGACGGGTGGGAATCCCTTGTAGATGCCCAGCCAATAGTGTCGGGTCAGCAAGTTGCTTGGGTGGAAAGCGTGGCCGAGCTTTGAGACTCCTCGACTGAGGATCCCCATTGGGTCGGCTACCATGTGATCGATGGCCATAGAGCGGGCACACTGGCTTAGGTGCCAGCGGGTGAAGGTCTCGTCCCCTTGGTGCAAGGCCTCGCAGTGGTCGCTCAGTCTGGGGCCGGAGCCCTCGTAGGGAAACATCGGAATCGACACCAGTGGGCCCGGGTACTGCGGGGCCTCCGTAGCAAAGGGGTGTTTCCAGTCGGTGTTTCCCTTCCACAGGTTGTATCCATTGGTGGTCTCCGTGAAGATCGGCCGACCCTCAACCTGCTGATTGTGGGCAACCCAGGGGGCGAGTGTCAGGCCGAACGCTGCCCAGAAGACCATGGCCCTGAACCAGGGTCGTTGGCGGAATGCCCATGTGGAGGGAAGGACCGCCACAAACAGCGGCGCCAACCAAACGAAGGGTGTCAGCACTGAGCGGGTGAGTGCTGCGACGCCGTAGAGCACTCCAGCGGCCGCAGTCCGCCGGATACTCATGGTACCCGAGGGCATGGCGGTGGCCAGAAAGAAGATCAGCAGGCTCAGGAAGAGGGTCTCTGTCCAGAGAAGATGGGTGAAGCCGATGAGCACCGGATGTAGACACCACAGGGCTGTGCTCAGCACGGCTCCAACCCGCCCTACGTGGCTTTGGAGCCAATGAAACAGAGTGAAGGCAGCGCCCATGCTGATGACCGACTGGACGACCCGCACGGAGGTGGGTCCCGCGCCGCCGATCACTTGAGCCAACGCGACCAGGGCCGGGTAGGCCGGAGGCCGGAATGCGCCCGGCAGCTTCCCATGCGCGAGGAGGTGAGTGCCGTAGTCGAGGTAGTTCACCTCGTCTAGGATGAGCTCAAGCCCTTGGGTCCAATGGGCTACCATCAAGCGAGCGGCTGTACCTACGGCGATCAAAATCCAGACGATTCGCGGGGTGGGTGGGCACATGGATACTGCGTATCTCGCTAAGATGCGCCCATGGACCGACCTGGCTGTTCTTGCCTCAACATTCCTTTGATGTTCACCGTCGCATGTCTGTGGCTGCTCGGTACCGTGGGGGCTCTGGCCTTGTGGCAGTGGGCGCCTCCTTTCATTGATTCCAGCTATGGCATCGGTCATCAGCCCTTTGAGTTGTTGGGAATGTTCTTGTCCATACTGGCAGTCGGCACAGTGCTTTGGCTGGCTCGAGGGGAGGCCAGTCCCGATGGGAAGCACTGGGCATCGGCGCTTCTGTGGTTGCTGCCTGTGTTGGCCGCCATTCACCAGGTGAGCGAGTACGGGAAACCGAGCTGGGACTGGAAATGCTACGTGGGTGGCGCTGAAGCATTGCTGGCGGGTGGGATGCCCTATGCAGATTGTTATCTGTACCCGCCTCTGCTGGCGCAGCTGTTCGCCTGGGTCTATCCGTTGTTTCATTTGCTGGGTGAGGGGCTGGGGCTGGGGGCTCCGAAGCATTGGATGTTGGTGTTCTTCGCCTGGCATTCCTTTCAGGTTTTGATGGTCGGTCTGACGACCTTGCTCTTGAACCGCCTGGCCCGGCGGCATGGCTTCTCGGTGCTGTTGGCTGCGGCTATCGTGGCTCTTTTACTCCTGGTTAATACTCCCTTGGAAAGGACAATTCGCCACAACCAGGTGAACCTGATCGTCTTGAATCTGGTGTTGCTGGCCCTCGATCGAGTGGACCCGCGTCCTGGGTTGTCGGGTGCTCTTGTGGCCCTGGCTGGGCACATCAAGTTGTTGCCGGTGGTTCTGTTGGCGGCCTTTGTTTTTGGCAAGCGGTGGGCGGCCGTGACGGGCTTTATGCTCGTAGGTGGAGTGCTGGCGCTGGTTCAGGTGGGCCTCGCCGAGCCCGCTGGAATGTGGGGTGAATTTTTCACCCACGCACCAAAATTTGTTCAGGGTGAGTATTTCCGGGACAACAGCCTGACCGGGCTCATCTTTAATCTGATTCGAGTCCCCATCGACCTGATGGGTGGCGACATCAAGGGGTGGCAGAGACCCCTTCGCAGCCTTGGGATGTTGATTTCCTTGGGGGCTGGCGCTGTGGTCCTGAGTCGGATGCAATTCCGCCAAGACACCGATTGGCTCGGCTCAATGAGCCTGGCATTGATGTTGCTTTTGTCGCCGGTGGCTTGGGAGCACCACTATGTGTGGGCGCTGCCGCTGTCGGTTTTGTCTCTGGCCACATTTGGTCGACAGCAGCCCGCTCGGGTAGGAATCGCAGTGCTCTTGATGTTTGGCCTCCCCACATTTGATGTGTTTCCTCTGAGCTACCATCGCTTGGCCGGATTGCTCATCCTCCTTCACTTGCACCTTGGTCAGGGCTTGCAGCGAACGGAGGCCGAAGCGGCTTCGTGATGACGTCCGAGGGCATCGAGGCTGTCGGCAACGAGACAATGGGCCATCGCTGGAACGGGTGAGCCCGTGCCCTCAGACTCGACCAGCAGCTTGGTCACTTGGTCGAGGGCCACATCGGGTGCTCCTTTTAAGAAGGCGGTCTGTGCCAGGAGCCACCGCTCATTGGCCCTATCGAAGACTCGAATGCCGGGCCTTGCCTGGTCTGTGGCCTGGGCCCAAAGCTCGATGGCTTCTCGGTGATGCCCAGCACCCACCCATGCCCGTGCCAGTCCTCCGGCGGCGTATGGGTTGTCCGGCTCGAGGGCCCGCTCGGCTGCCCACAGGGTTTCGTCTGACTGAAACGCGTCGACCCGGTTGAAGACCCGAACACTGCCAACGGTCGAAAACAAGACCACACCAATGATCCAGACTCTGGGAATCGAGGCGCTCCATCGGCCGCCGGCGATAGCGAGGCCCACTGCCATGGGTAGGTAGATGTAACGAAAGGGTGCCACGCCAATAAAGGGAATCCCTACCGCAGCGGGTCCCAGCAAGACGATTGCGCTCAAACCGCCGAGTAGCAGGTATCGGGCCCGAGCGTGGTTTCGGTATTGGTGGGCAATGAGCAAAGCGAGCGCCACGATGGTCGAAGCACCGACCCATACTTCGCCTTGGTCAGTGGCCTGGTTGAATAGGTGAGCCATGGG
>CAWVVG010000323.1:0-4486 GCA_963932775.1 uncultured bacterium | reverse complement strand
GTCACCGGTGTGAAGCCAACCATCGGCGTCGACCGTCTCTTGACTGGCCCGATCATTGCCGAAGTAGCCCTTCATCACTGTGGCTCCGCGAGCCCAGACCTCTCCCACCCCTTGGGCGTCGGCCTGATCAATTTTGAGTTCCACACCCGGGATGGCCTTGCCCACATGACCGCCCTTGGAGCCCGGGCCCGCCTCAGCGACCGTGAGCACTGGACTGGCCTCGGTAAGGCCGTAGCCCTCAGAGAGGTGCAGCCCGAGGCCGGAGAACATGGTCTGGGTGTCCTTTGGAAGGGCGGCACCACCGGAAATCAGTAGGCGAATGTCGCCACCGAAACGAGAGTGAACCGAACCAAACAAGAGCTTACCCAGGTCGATGCCCGTACTGGACCCCACCGAACGGTTCAGGCCCATTCCCAATTCGAAACCAAGATTAAACAACTGGCCCTTGGCCTTGACCTGACTCCGAATACGGCGCTCAAGCAACTGCCAAAGAGCCGGTACACCCACCATGGCTGTGACCCGACCTTTCTTGAGGCCATAGGCCAATCGGTCACCGTCGATGGCATCGAGGTAGATGATCCGTGCACCCTTTGACAGGGGAAGAAGCAGTCCACAAGCAAACTCAAAGGCATGGTGCAATGGCAAGACGCTCAACAAACGGTCGTTCTCATTGAGCGAGAAAACCCCAGATACGGATGCGATTAGCGCACAGAAATTGTCGTGGCTAAGCATCACCCCCTTGGGCACACCGGTAGTGCCTGAGGTGTACAAGATGCTGGCGAGGTCCCCGCCATCGATCGCAGGAACTGTAAGGGTAGCTGCAGCATCGGTTTGAGCGATGGCATGCAGGTCATGGACCGGCAGGTCAGTATCGAAGGCCTTCGCAGTCTCTGAATCCAAGATGGCCACAACCGCACCGGATGCCGCCTGAATGGTCTGGACAGCGGCTCGCCCCAGTCCTGGGTCAAGGGGTACAGCAACAGCGCCGGCCCGCAGAATACCAAAATATGCGATGGCCCAGTCTGGGTGGTTGGCTGCACTGAGCAATACCCTGTCACCGGAGCCCACATTCGCCGCCTGAAGCCGTGCCGCAACCGCGATGCTTCGGAGCCTGAGCGCCTCATAGTTCACGGAGGTGAATCCATCTTCATGGGTGCGCATCAGCGCTGGAGCGAGCCCATGATGCTCGGCCGCGTTGTCCACCATCGCAACCAGGTTGTCGTGGGGCCGCAAGGCCTTCCGAGTCTTGCGAATCTTTGCATCGATAAGGGGTGTGACGTTCTGCTGGAGTCCGGGTCCATGGATTTCCAATAAATAGTGCCGCCAGTCCATCTTCTCTGGGGACCAATCAAGCAAGCGCTGGTCGTCCGAATCCAGGCGGGAATATGCCGATCGAACATTGGCACAACTGAATCGATAGTTGTGGGTCGCCATAAACGGGACAAATTGGTCGGTAATTCGCGCTTGAATCGAGATGCCTTTGGAGAGCCCTTCGAGGCTCTTGGCGGCCGGAGCCGCCAAAGACTCGAGGGGTCCTTCCGAAAAGCGACCCACGAATTTTGCGAACTTGCCCACTTTCTCGGCACGGAACTTGGGACCCCACTTGGTGTAGTCCTCAACGTTCATCGACGTGGGTTCAATCCGAGATTGAACCCAATTCAAGAGCGGGTTTCCTCCCGCGTCTTTCACAAAATGCCGCCGCTTGAACAAGCCCACCAGCTCGATGAGACGGTTGATATTCAATCCATTGGTGTCCGATGTTCCAAAGTGGTACACCGCCTTGTGGGTGCCCTCGATGAGCTCCGCTAGACACAAAATCATTCCCGTGGCCACCTGGTCGACGGGAATAATGTCGAGGCAAGTCTCATCCTCTCGGGGATAGACCACCGGCCCCTTCATCGCCAAGTAGATGACAGGTGCGGATGTGTTGATGCCCTCATTCCAGCCTGTCTTCGGGTACGACAGGGCCGACTCGATGACTGCGGGTCGGGCAATCACAAAGCGCACCCCCGACCCAGCCAGGATCTGCTCACCAATGGACTTGGTGTAGGTATAGATGTTCTGCCATCCCCAGTAATGAGCACGCTCAGTGCCCCAATCAACCAGCTGTGTTTCCTCGAATCTACGCTTGACACGCGCCACTTCACTGTCCAACGCGGAGCCCTGAGTGGGTTCACCTTTGTCCAGTAAATTTCTGCGCGCTTGGTCCAAAAAATGAGACTGACGAAAGGCATCATTGGACCGATGTCGAACGCTCTCAATCAGGTCCACACACTCGGATATCTCCCGTTCTGGGTCCCAGTGAGAGCGCTCCAGCTCTGCCGCCCGGGGGAAAGGATGGTCCCTTGGCTCCACCTCGTCCACCTGACCGGTGCGATCTCCCGCCACATAGGCGGTGGATGTGTGCAGAAATGGCACTCCAGTTCCGCCCTCGACATCCAGGTCCCGCGCCAAGTCGACGAGATTCTGCATACCAAATGCATTGACGTTGAGTGCGTAGTCAAGGGGTGGATTGAAGTCGACCACACCCGATGCGTTCACGATGGCAGTGAGTCTCCCGCGCATTTTATCGCGTTCATCAACTGGAATGCCCCCGAATGGCTCTGTGACATCCCCTGGTATGACGGTGACCTTTTCCTTGAGCATGGCCTCGTATGAGGCGCCTGGAAAGCGCTCGCGAACGGGGTCAAAGACCGGGCTCGGTGCGATCTCTGCCCAGAAGCGATCTTCGCTGTTTTGTGTGATGCGATCGCCCCGTTTGCGGACCCTGACCACCAGGTAGACGTGCTCCACCTCGGGAAAGTGATGGAGCAACATCGAGAACCAGACCTTGCCTAGAAATCCGGTTCCACCCATGACCAATAGACGGCTGCCCGCAAGCTGCGCGCGGACGTCCAGTCGATCCCGAAGGGGTTCCACCATCGGTCCATGATTTCCACCCATGGTCATTGAGTAGAGACCTCAAGCTGCTTGGCGGCAGGATCCGGCGTGACGTCTGCCATCATGACCGGGCAGATGCGAAAACAAGTAATGGACGGATCTTCTGGAGAAGTCTCTCGGGCCATGCGCAGCGCCTCCGACATGGTCCGCGCAGTCTCGTAGCCCAATATCTTCGGCACGTACTCGTTGTCCGCACCCACCACGATGACCCGACCCCTGTGCTGACGGCCATTCTCGCCCCAGTACCACATGTAAAAAGGGTGGGCGGGATGGTATGCCGAGCCCGTTCGGTACATCTGAATGTAGGCCGGGTGACTGGCGAATGTCTTCTCGAACCGCTTGTGCAGCTCCATTGCGTCTCGAGTCTGAGGCAAGAGCTTGTGAAAGAATTCTACGTAGGCGGGGTGCTGCTCGCGATCGAACTTGTCCGAGCAAGGGTGAAGGATGATCATGGTCCCACCCTTCTTGAGCAACGGCGCACCCTTGTGCAGGTTGTGAAGATATCCCTCGGCCATCACACTCACAAGAAGCGGGTTCAGGTAGGCGCCCACGTTGTACGGGCTGATGTAGGGAATCGGGAAGACCACAATGTCCGACTGGCCCTTTACGGGCACACAGTGCTGCTTGTAGACCAGCTCGAGAATGGCATCGTGGACCGACACACACTCCCCCGCGAACACCCCGATCATGTCGTACGGGGCATCCACTCGCTCAAATATGGCCTGCCTTGCAGGCTGCGGTAAGAACTTCAGGGTCCGAACCAAGGCCTTCATGGCCCTCGACTCGGTCCGGTTCAAGTCATCTTCATTCTTGGTCAAGAACGCCAGCGGCTTGTCGAACATTCGGTTGTTCACCGTGGTCTCAATGTGAAAGACGTTGAGCTTCTCCTCGATCAACTGCCCCACACCCCGCATCTGGTCAGACAGGAAGGAACGATCGGGGTCCATATAGGACTCGGTCTTTCGAATGGTGCTTGGGTTGTGGTGGCCACGGAGCGTGCGGTACCCCACTAGACCGGTACCCAAGGACTTGTAGCCACCGTTCATGGAGACGAAGGTCAGGTTCACATAGATGATCAAGTCAGAGCTGGCAGCACGTGCATTAATTTCCACATCGATGCCGGCATCGGTCGTCCCCAGAAAGGTCAATCCACCCGGGCGTTCCGCGTCATGATTGTACAGCCGCTCCGGCCAAAAGCGCTGGAAGGTCTTCTTGCCAAGAATGTGCTCGATCTCAGACTCCGACATGGGCCGATGAAAGGCTGTGGCAATGATCAATTCCACATCATCTACACCCGCCTCATCCAGCATCTTGATGACCGGCTCGACCACTCGCTGACGACAATCAGGGCGCTTCATCTGAGGCAACGGCATGCTGAGATCGTCGATGGCAATGGTGACCCGCATACCCGGCCGAAGCTTGGCGTAGAGGGGCTCGTCATTCAGCGGATGATTCAGGGCGTAGCGAACCGCCGCATCTGGATCGGGCAAGCCATCGATGGGTGGCTTGGCATAAATGACCCGCGAGCCGGCAGGCAGGTCCACCT
>CAWVVG010000322.1:0-4527 GCA_963932775.1 uncultured bacterium | reverse complement strand
GTCCCTTGCCCAGACCGACAATGGCGGCTTCATCATGGATGGTCTTCCCGTGGTCGTCGACGACCAGGAATACCAAGGAGTTGCTGCCGATGTCGATACTGGCACGGGCCACTTACCACTCCAGAGAAGGGGACCAATTCGGATTCAGAAAGCCACCGCTGCCGCGGGTGAGTTGGGCCTGGTGGTGGCCATCAGCCGTAGACATCCAGATGTGAGCGGCTCCTGTCCGCGTGGATGAGAAGGCAACATAGTTGCCGTCGGGACTCCATGAAGGGTCCTCGTTATCGCCCATATCCTGGGTGATGCGCCTCATTCCGCTCCCGTCGATATTGACCACAAACACATCGAAGTGTCCGCCATTTCTTCCCACAAAGGCAATCTGCGAACCATCCGGAGACCACACTGGGTCGGTGTTGAAGTTGCCTTGGAAGGTCACTCGCCTGACATCGGTTCCGTCTGGATTGATGGTGTACACCTGTGCACCACCCGAACGCTCCGACACAAATGCAATCCTGGACCCGTCGGGTGCCCAGCTTGGGCCTACATCGATGCCTGCTGAGTGGGTCAGTCGCTTGATTGAGCGACCGCTGAGCGGGTCGATTAGGTAGACGTCTGGGTTTCCGTCAGGGGACAGAGTGAGCGCCATCGTCTTGCCATCAGGGCTCCATACACCGCCGATGTTGATCCCCATCCGAGACGAGATTCGTTTGATTTTGCCGGCACCGAGCTTGGCCACGTAGAGGTCCGGGTTGCCTTCTCGGTAGCTTGTGAAGCTGATCTGACTGCCGCCTGGATGCCACAGTGGCTTGATGTTGATGGAGCCGTTTTTGGTGATCGAACGGCTGCCATGGCCATCGAAGTCCACGACTCCGATCTCTTTGCCAGTCTTGGACTTCTTGGCGTACGTAAACCGGGTGTTGAAGGGTCCCTTCTGGCCGGTCACTTGGTAGATAATTTCATTGGCAAGGCGGTGCGCGAGTGGGCGCCAAGAGCCCTCATCAACGGTAAGCGCTGTCGCACCCAAGCGGCGACGTCCCGGAACATCATAGACCCAGACTTCCGCTCGCATTTGGCCGCCACCACGGCTGGTGATGCCCATTTTTGCCAGCGCAACTGCACCCGAAACGTCCCAGTCCTCGAACTTGAACTGTCCCGGCATGATGCCGGTGGTGGCGGGCTCGATGAACGCGTTGGGGTCGATGACATCGAACCACCCAGACAGCTCGAGGTCGCGGGTCACCACACCATAAAAATCGGTTGCCTTGCTGTGCTCACCGATGGGCTTTGGAATTGCGATGGGAACCTTGTTCCGACCGGGAGCCCCCACGTAGATGTGGATCGCACCGTCTGCTGCAAGCCCCTTTAGGGGCGTGAGCAGGGCGAATATGATTGCCAGCATCAGGGCCACGGGATTCATTGTGCGGTCACCTCAGGTCGGCTGCACTGAGTGTGATCATCACACCCTTGGCTGCCGACTCCGCATAACGCGGCGGGGGTGGAGGAAGGCGTCCGGTTCGCACCACGGCGGAGATGGCAGACCGATCGAATGAGATGTCTGGCGACCCCTTTACGATCGTGGGTTTACTCAGTTCCCCGTTTTGGCCGACGGAAACTGAGACGACCACTTTGTATTCGGGGTGGGCCGCGAGTACAGCAGGGAGTGGATTCCAATTGGGCAGAATTTTATTCCGGCATTGAGAGACGTACCGAGCGAGTTCGGGGTCCATTCGACCCGCTCCAATGGGCCCGATTACGGCATCCTCGGGTGCGACTCCTTCCTTGTCGGTCTGCACTCGGTCTTTGTTGCCCAGGGCAGCCGACGCGTCCTTGAGCAAGGCCTGACGCTTGATTCGGTTCAGGAGTTTCGCTCGGTCGGTGCTGCGATCTGGCGTACCCTTTGTCTTGGCTGGCTTCTTCTTCTTAAGGGCCATATCGCTTGCGGTCGGTGGTGGCGGTGGCACCTTTGACTGGACGGTTTCACCCTTTGGCGGGTCGGGAGTGCGCGTCGGCCGTTCAGGCATTCGCTTGTTTGCTTTTGGAAGCGCAACCGCCTGGACCGCCATTACATCCTTGGGGTCAAACATGTGGGAATCGTTGTCCCACATCTGTCCGGCAGCGACCAAGCCGAGCAGCAGCACGTGAACACCGATGCTCGCACCGATTTCCCAGGTGGGCTTGAAGTTCAGGCTGTGCCGGCGTTCAGGTTGGCCCAAGCTACTGGCCTCCCTCAGGTTGGGTCACCAAGCCCATCCGAGGAACACCCACTTCGGTACAGAGGGCCACGAGGCTCGCGACGGTCTTGTAGGGGACATCGCCGTCCGCCTTCAGGAATATCTCCTGTTCTGGATTGGCCTTGATGATGGCCTGGAGCTTCGGCTTGAGTTCATTGAGCATGAAACGGTGCTTGTTGATGAAGTATTCGCCGTCCTTTGTGACGCTCAGTACCATCTGCTTGTCGGAGGATGGCAAGGGTGGCGCATCGGCACGGGGCAGCTCTACGTTCATCCCAGTGGTCATCAAGGGGGCGGTGACCATGAAGATAATCAACAACACCAACATGACGTCGACAAAGGGCGTGACGTTGATCTCGGCCATCATGCCGCGTCCGCTTTCGTCTCCAGAACCGCTCATTCCCATGGCTTATGCGCTCCGGAAATGTCGTTTGACGATGTTCAAGAAGTCGCTGGAGAAGTTTCCCATCTCATCTTCAAGGGAACGAATGCGGCTGTTGAAATAATTATAGGCCATGACTGCAGGGATGGCGGCAACCAGGCCGATCGCAGTGGCGATGAGTGCGTGAGCGATGTCAGGTCCGACGACGGCAAGGCTGGCTTGACCCGTCACTCCAATTTTCTGAAATGCCAGCAGGATTCCCCAGACCGTACCGAAGAGTCCAATGAACGGGGCGGTTGATCCAGTAGTGGCGAGGAAGATAGTCATCTTTTCGAGTTCGTTGCGTTCCATGCGGGCCGCTTTGCGCAGGGCTCGGTTGAGGTTCTCCTCACCGTCCATCAGGCTTCCACCCTGTTCGCCTTGTTTGGCTTTCGTGAGCTTGGAGAGCTCGATGTACCCGGCCTTGAAGACCGCCGCGACGGGGCTGTGGTCCATCTGCTTGGCTTGGTCATACACTTGGTCGAGCCGCTGGCTCTTCCAGAATACCTCCAGGAATACCTCGGTGGCACCAGCCGCTCTGCGCAAGGTCGTGTATTTGTTGAAAATGATCACCCAGCAGCAAACCGACATCCCGATCAGTATCAAGAGGACAAGCTGAACGACGGCGTCGGCGGTGGCCATAAGCTCGATGATGCCAGGCGCTTTGATGGCTTCTTCGGTCTGCGCCACGGCTGCCAAGTAGATGGGCATGGACATAGGTGCAGTGGGAATCATGGTCTCTCCAGAAGTGCAGCATCAGCATCCGGGGATGGGAACCCCCGAGGAGGGAAGGGTATGCCTTAGGACTGCACCTGACCTCCCGTAACGCGTCGACCTGACCAGGCGCTCATCCCGCCCTCGACGTTGAAAATCTCCGTTCCACCGATGCTGGTAAGGAACTCGGCGGCAGCGGCGGACCGTCCACCCGCCTGGCAGACACAAATGATTCGGTGGGTCTGGTTCAGTTCTCTGTAGCGGTGTGGGAGCTCGTCGATGGGAATGTGGATGGCATTGGGGCTGTGGTCGGCGTCGTACTCGGACAGCGTGCGGACATCGATCAGCACATAGCTACCGTCGTCTTCGTCGAGGAGGGCCTCAGCCTTGTCAGAGTCGACATTCTGTACTGGGGCTCCGCCGGTTCCGGGACCGGTACCTGGGCCACCTGTCTGTGTCTCGCTTTCGGCCTTTAGCTGGGCCGCTTCCCGGCCCTCTTTGCCAGAAATAATTTCAAGGGCTCGAGAAGGTTCAATTTGTCCCCGTTCGCTGAACAGGATGCGCCCGTCCTTGCCCACGATCACAACGGTTGTCTTGCAGACCGGGGCCAATCGAGACGAGCATCGCAGGGCGCGGGACTCGATTGCCAGTGGGTCATAGAGTAAGAAAAATTCGAGACCGAGTTGTTGCCGGTAGGCACGTAAGTCGTCGGTCCGGGCCGAATGAATGCCGAACACGACAGTCTCGAGGGACTCAAATTGGCCAACCCTTCGGTTCCATTCTTTGAGCCATTGGTCTACCGACGGGTCCGTGAGGGAGTCAAAGACGACCAACACGACATTGAGATGCTCGTGGAAGTCCTCGAGTTTGACCCAGGTACCTTCATCGGCAGTCAGAGAAATGAGGTGGGCAACAGAGCCCACTTCAGGAGGAGCCCAACTCACCAGATTCCGTGCGCGTTCAAACATTGACATGCTCACCGTATAACCCGTCAGCCTACAACTTCGACTGCGTCTTCAATGGATAGACGTGTCGGGGGTAGCCAGGTTCGGCGGAGAAGCGCATGCATGGTTTCACCCTGCTGCTGGGCTGACTTCCGGCTGGCCACAAGCCCGAGAGCAACCCCCAGCCCGGGGATGAGGCGGCTCACTCGTTTGCTTG
>CAWVVG010000321.1:0-4545 GCA_963932775.1 uncultured bacterium | reverse complement strand
TGAATCTATGTTCAGCCACCGATCATCGAGAGCACGGAGCCCACACCTTTCGCGGTGATTCCTGCTCCTACGATGGCGATGACGACCGCACTGAATGCAGGAAGAACTCTCGATACAAAGTGCCCATCGACACGACTCCGCAGCGTGTCTCCCAGTCGAATGACGACGATTCCTACTGCCGACACAACCAATGCCAAGCCCGCAGAAAAAACAGTCACCAGCACCAAACCAAAGAGAATTCGGTGAAAGCTAATGGCCGTTAGCAGCAACACCAACGCCGAAGGGCATGGGGCGATACCGCCGGAGATACCAAGAGCAATGAGGTCTTTGGGGGTGGCCGCATGGGCATACTGGCCTGCATGGGCAGCAGCATGAGACTCTTCTTGTTCTCCATGGGCATGGTCATGGTCGTGTGAGTGATCGTGGGTATGTTCGTGGTCATGGGAGTGTTCGTGTTCACCGCCGACCGACCCAAACAGCCGGACCCGAACCAGCTGCAGGCCAACTCCGAGAACCAGCACCCCACTCGCGAGCTCCATCCAAGGCAACAACTGCTCCGGTGGCAGGACCTCCGAGAGCATCAGCGCAACCCCACCCAAGACGAACACGGTGATGGTGTGAGTCACGGTGACAATGCCGCCCAGTATCAGCGCATGCCGATATGTACGGCGCTCACCAAGCAAATACGCGGCGACCAGCGCCTTGCCATGCCCTGGAGCAAAGGCGTGGGCAGCACCCAACACCAGCGCCATCATCAAGGCGACCCAGATCCCCCGGGGGGTCAGCTCGCCCTTCACCAAGCTCGGCAGAACATCGGGCTCTGCAGAAGACAGCACATCAACGGCCTGCGCAAACTCCGGCGCCCCACTGGATGTGTACCGCTGTACCTGCCGATGCACTGCAGCACCCAGCTCGGTTCGAACCCGAAAGGACATGCGAAGCTCTCGGCCACTCTCATCTCCCCGCCAAGCACCCCCTCGGTTTGACTCGATGTGTCCATGATCATCCACATCGATCTGACTGGTCGCATCCAGAATCACTCCCGGAGCCACGAACACTTCTGTGGAGAATAGGGCCGTCTCATCCGGCCGATTTCCATTGACCAGATTTAGACCCCGAACCCCTTCAGGCAGGGTCGCCGCCAGTCGTAAATTGTACCCAATAAACCGAGTATCGCCGACGCCGCTGGGTCTCGGACTCTCCAGCCTTGTCCACTCCAAGCGCTCACCGTCTACGAGCAGCCGCAAGCCGTCGGTAAGATCCGCGAGAACGGTCTCGGTATGCAGGTCCTGGTCGGACTGAGTCGGAGCCTCGATGTCCGCCAGAAAGGACTTGAGCTCCCGCAATAGGACCGGAGTGGGAATCTCGGCCAAGTAATCGACCTCCACCCGAGCGCCTTGCAGGCGCACCTCGGTCTTGTGCCCAAACAGGTTGCTGCCAAAGGGATGGGCCCACGCAGTCGCAATCAAGAGCCAGATCATTGGGAACATGCCGCCCCCTATCATGTGTTACTGGGGTGGCTATGAGACGCGGGATGCAAATGTCTGGGGGCGGCTTTCAGTTCACCCCACTGACCAAGTTGGTGCTGAGCTGTCTGCTCGGTGTCTACGTTGTGCAGCAGCTCGCACAAAACTGGCTTGGTCTGCCCATAATGAGCACATTTGCCTGGCTGCCCTTCGGTCAGGGCTTTCAACCGTGGCAACCGTTCACAGCATTTCTACTCAATGGCGCAGTGACCCAGGCCTTCTTCAACTGGCTCTTTCTGTTCTTCATCTTGCCGGCCGTCGAGCCAATTTTCTCGACCCAGCGGTTGACCCGGTTTGCCGTTTCGACCTATCTGGGCTCCATCGTGCTGGGCTTCGTGCTGTTGCTCAGCGGCGCGGTGCACGTCCAAGGCGCTTGGTTCGGAATCGAGCCGATCTTGGCGGGCTTGCTCGTTCTGTTTGGCCTCAGCCGCCCGAACGCCACCATCCTGCTCATGTTTATCCTGCCAATCAAGGCCGCTTGGGTGGCTTGGGGCTCGGGATTGTTGTGCTTGCTCAATGTGCTGAGTGGACGGGACTTGGGCAGCGCAATGTGGCTGGCTGGCTGGATATGTGGATACCTCTGGCTCAAAGGCGGGGTGGTCAAAGGACTGCAGCAACCCTTTCTGAAATGGAAGCACAAGCAGCTCCAGGAAAAGCTCTCCCGATTCGATGTCATCGATGGTGGGCGAGGATGGAGCAGCAACAAGGACGATGACAACGTCCACTAGTTCCAGGCGGGTACTCACCTGGCCCATCGATAGGCCATGGCTTGCCCTCCTACTCACTGGACTCATCGGGGCGATCATTGTCTTCGCTCTGCCCCAGGCCAAGGTCGACTTCTCTTTAGAGCAGCTGTACCCGCAGGGCAGCACCATGGCCAAGGTCTACCAGGAGCACAAGGATGTTTATGGCGCGGATGACACGGCATTCTTTGTCGTCCGCGAAGGCTCACCGTGGTCGCCCGAGATCCAGTCTGCCGAGACACAAATTCGGGCCCTCGAGGGTGTGGAGCGTACGCTCTCTCCCTTCACTATGGAGCGCTTGTCTGAGGTAGATGGCGTGTTGCAAATGCGACCGCTGGGCCCCGCCGATACCGACCCACTGGCCCGGGGCACGGTTCTCTCCACCGATGACACCGCCGGAGCGATCATCGTCCGGGTTGCCGAGACCCACAACGACCATGAAGGACGAGACCAGCTCCTCGCCAGCATCGAACCGATTCTCGAGGCGCTGGGGGGAGAGTGGCATTTAGCGGGCATGCCCGTGATCCGGACCGCCTATGTACGGCTGGTGCTCACCGACCTCCGCGTCTTGGTGCCCCTCTCAATTTTTGTGGCCGGCTTTTTCTTTGTGTTGAGCTTTCGAGACGCAAGGCAGGTCATCATCGGGCTGTGCTCGATTACCTTCGGAATGCTCACCGCAGCCTCGGCCTACATCTTGGCCGGCGGCGTCATAAATACGTTCTCGCCTGCATTTTTCTCAGTCGTTGTGGTGGTCGGAACTTCCGACCTCATCCACCTCATCCATCGATTTTCTGACCACATTGAGGAGCTGGGAGCCACCGAGCCTGGACCCTTGGTCAAAGAAGCCGCGCGGCGTGCAGCCCGGGAGATTGGGTTCTCTTGTTTTCTGACCACGGCGACCACAGCCATGGGCTTTCTGGCATTGACCTGGACCGACCTACCCACCATTCAAATGTTTGGCATGGGTGCCGGGATCGGGGTGGTGCTGACCTACCTGACCACCTTCTTGGTGGTACCGCCCCTCCTGGCTCGGACGCGCCCACCGTCTGGAGCGGCCCTTCGTCACGCTTCACTGGGTGCAGAGCGGATCGTCCGGCTGGGAGACTGGGCCGTGGCCCACGGCCGTACCATGTTGGTCGCATTCGCTATCGTGGCGGTGGTGCTCAGCATTTTAGGTAGCCGCATCAGCGTAGCCTACCGGCTGCTGGCCGATCTCGGGTCTTCCGAGGCCGCCCAAGCCCAGCATTTTATGGAAGACCACATGGGTGCAGTCTTGCCCATGAGCGTGGATGTCCACCTGAGCGGCGATGCCAGAGAACCCGAGACCCTCGAGGCCATCGATGGGCTCACTGCTTGGATTCGCTCCCAGCCTCTCGTCGGCAGCGCTTCGAGCATAGCAGACGTCACAAGAGAAGCCTGGGGCACTCTAAGCGGGGACAAAGGGACCCTGCCAGACAGTCGCGAGGCAGCCACTCAGTCCCTGTTCATGCTGAGCATGGCCAGCGATGACCCGGTACCCTACTTGATGCTCGATGACGGACACCGCACCCGAATCGTGATGCGGGTGCGCGACGAAGGGGGTCAAGCGACCGTATCCTTAGTGGAAGACATTCAAAGGGAAGCCGCCCAGCGTCTGGGGCCCGTCGGCGGGAAGGCCACGATTACCGGAGTGGCCTACCTCGTCCAGTGGATCAACCGAACCCTTACCACCCAATTTGTGGGCTCATTCGGCATCGCACTCTTGCTCATCGGTGGAGCATGGATGGCCGCCACACGGTCCATTCGGCGGGTGTGCATCGCTTTGATCCCCAATGTCCTGCCGCTGCTGGCGGTCTTAGGGGCTCTCGGCGCTACGGGCGTGCCCCTCAAGCCCACCACAGCGATGGTGTTCTCCATTGGCCTGGGCATGGCTGTGGATGACACGATTCACTTCTTGGCGGCCTATGAACGATGGCGCAACGCCCACCCCGGTTCAACGGCCCACGACGCAGTACGACACGCATACGCCACTGCCGGACGCTCAATGTTCGACACTTCGCTGGTCCTGGTGGCGGGAATGGCCACCCTCGCAGTCAGCGAGTTTGAGGGCTTTCTCTTGGTGGGCAGCTTCACCGCTTGGGCGATCGTGGCCGCTTTGGTGACAGACCTATTGCTGCTGGGCCCCCTGCTCATCGCCCTGGACGACCGCTAAGCTCCGGCGCCTCCACCCGACCACAAGACCCAAGGCCCACCATGGGGCGGCCCCCGTCCTTGAGCTCGAGCAACCACACCCGCGC
>CAWVVG010000320.1:0-4572 GCA_963932775.1 uncultured bacterium | reverse complement strand
CCGAGATGGGTACTGGTCCGGCGTCGAACGCGACCTCACCACCAGTCCATTGGGACATGCAGTGGGCATCGTTGCCCACAATTGCTACGACGAAGATGCTGGCAGCCCTGGGACCAACCTCATCAATACCCTCGAGCTGCTCACCGATGCACATACCGCGCAGGCCGATCTACTCGAACTCGATATCCGCTACACCTCCGGACAATGGCGTGTGGAGCACAATGACATCGGCGGGTCCAGCGCAGCACGCCTTGCCGATGTGATCGCAGATGGCGCGGTCAAGAGTTGGGACCAGCCCCTGTTTATTGAAGTAAAAGAGCGGGACCCTACCTTGGCCGCCACCACCGAGCTGCTCGAGATGTTCTTCGACGAGGGCTACGCAGTGAACGGCCGCCCCTTGGTGTTCAGAGCCTTCCAAGATGAACGGATCGACAATCTGGTCTTCATCGAGGACCTGCTCGACTCCGGCGACTACCCCTTCAATGAGCACTATGTCCGAACCCATGTGTTGTACTCAGATGATACCGAGTCCAGCACAGCCGCATTCCAGGCGGCGATTGTCGATGCCGTCGACAGTGGCTACGACGGTGTCGAGTTCAAACGAACCACCCCCGATCTGTTCAATCTGCTGAACTTTTCCAAAAGCTATGGCCTGGGAACCGCAGTGTGGACCGGCCCGGAAACCATGGGCGAGGTCTGGTGTGCCGGTCTCCGGGAAGACGTCGACGCCCTCGTCACCGATTACGACTTGGCCAGCTGCGTTTACGTGGCCGAGGAAGACAACAACTTGCTCTACCTCAACACCACCGACCTCGGCAGCAGCCTATCGGTGCCGTACCACAAGGAAGATGAGTCCCTCTTTACCGCGATGCTCGGCGGCAGTGACACGCCATCCACCATTACCCGCGAATATGGCGAAGGCGTTTTCGGTACATCCTTGTTGTTTGATAGCTCTGATGGAAATTCTTTGGGCTTCTATGACGCCGACAATGCCCCCTCGGATGGCTATTTTGTGGCCGCAGTCGTGGAGTTTGACGACCTGTCCCTGGACGATGGCGAGGTCCAGAGCATCTTCTCCAAGGCCGATGGCGGCGGGTTTGCCTTAGAACTGAAAGGCGGCGTGTTCTCCACAACGCTGCGCTTCGGCGTCCGCGTGGGCAGTGACTACCATTACGCCACCAAGTCCATGTCCGGCGTGGATGGCTCCCACAGCCACATCATCTACGGCTCATACGATGGAAACGGCCGGGTCCGACTGTGGTTCGACAATTCGGACAGTGGGGTGAGCTCCTCGGACGTTCTCTCTGGCGGTGTCACGTTAAACGATTCACCGGTCACGGTGGGTGCCGACCCCGAAGGCACCCTATCCACCCGGTTCCATTTCGAAGGCCGGATTCAAATGGCGATGCTCCAGCGATGGCGAGACCACTGACAACAGGCTCAAGACTTCATGAATGACGCACCTCAGGTCATCTTTATTGGTTCTCCCACTCGGGACACCTTGATTCGAGACGGCGCCGCCCGGGCAGCCACGGGTGGGGCGGCCTACATCTCCGCCCTCGCCTCTCGGTGGGCCGGAGCGTCAACTGGAATCGTGGCCCGTGTGCCCACCGACCTGACCGCATCCGTGTCTAAGGTATTTGGGCCGGGAGGCTTGGCACGGGGTGGGCTGCGCTGTGCAGCGGGTCAACTCCCCGGCTTCCGCATCTCCTATGACGACAGCGACCGAGCAACCTACGACCAAATGCAGGTGGGTATGGAGTCCGGTTTGAGCGCGGCCGACATTCCCACTGAATGGCTCGGTGACGACTTGGCCTGGATCCATATTGCTGGCATTGGGGCCGATGCCGAACAGCAACTTCAGGTGGTCACTGATTTACGCCACAGGGCACCCCACTGGAAAGGAACCATCTCGGCCGGCACATGCCGAGCGATGATCGAGGCCAAGCCCGCGGCCACACTCCGCCTGCTGTGTGAATCCGATGCCTTCTTTTTAAACGAAGAGGAATGGGATTTATTGTGCCCCAGCGGTCCTCCGCCTGGCCACATGGGGATGGTCATTGTCACCCTGGGCCCGGCGGGTGTTCGAGTAATTGGCGGACCTTGTGAAGGGACCTACCCGGCTCTCCCAGTTGTGGTGGTCGACCCAACGGGTGCGGGCGACTCCTTCTGTGGGGGGTTCATCGGCGCCCTAGTGACCGGTCATGAAATTCCCGTTCAACAGGGGCTTCAGGCGGCAGCCAATGTGCTGTCAGGCTGGGGCGCCGACCCACTGGCTCACTGGGTGGCCGCTCAGGTCACCGTCCGGGCTGACCATGACGATGGCGCCATCGATACGCTCGCACCGCTGATTGCAGAGCACGGCCGCGCCGCTGCTTTCGACTTCACGGGGCCACCCCATCTCAATGAAGGTCATGCTTCAGCCCTCGAGATGCTAGTGGTCTCGACCCTCCACCAATACGGGTTCTGGACTGGCGACGCCGAGCAAGGTTGGCTGGGACCCATGATTGAGGAACTCGACGGCGTCCAGTACAAAGGATCCGACTTCATATGGGCCGCCTTTGCTCGGGCAGCCCGCTCGGATCCCACCCTATTGTCCACGGAACGCATGGCCTCTGAGCCCGGCCTCTTCGCTCAGATATGTACCGCTGACAGCGGGGCCTGCCCCATCCCAGAGCTGGCTACCCATACCGCTCTGCACCAAGCCCACGGCTTGGTCATGCGCAGCCGCTGGCCAGGAGGCTACACACAGATCCTGGAGCGTGCGAACAGCAATCCAGCACCGGTCCGCACACTGCTGGACATACTCCAAACCATTCCAGGGTACATGTCCGACCCCTTGGCCAAGAAAGCAAATCTCCTGGCGGTGATTCTGAGTGCCCGACCTGAGGGCTTTCTCCGAGCCACCGACCCCGAACACATTGCGCCCATCGTGGACTACCACATGATGCGGGTATGTTTGCGCGCGGGCTTGGTGACGGTGACCGACCCCGATCTCACCCGACGCCTCGAGACCCGTCAGTGGATTGACCCGATGGAGGAACTGGCCATTCGTCAGGCCACCGGACGGGCCATACTGGGGCTAGTGCAGCGTACAGAGCGCCCTGTCGCAGCCATCGATGGACTGTTCTTCAGTCTGGGCCGAACCTGTTGCTTAGAGACAGAGGACCCTCGCTGTGGCGCATGCCCTCTGGCTCCGAGCTGCGCCCAGAAAACGGCACTCTTTCAGCCTGTATTTCGGACTACGGCCTACTGATTACCAGCCTTCGGTACCCGGGTCGACCTTAATGTCGCCCTTCTGAGCGCGCCTCACCAACCCATCGATGGTCTTCCATGGCCAGTCTTCTTGAATCAAGTTGATGAGCCACGACGGCAACACACCCTTGGGATCAGTGAAGACCTCGACCTCCACTTTGGTTCGGCCTGGACCCACTTGCTCCAGGCGCCAGAATGTACGGTAGGCCACGGCCCGTACAAACTTGCTGCTCACGGGCTTGGCGGGATCGGTGACCGATTCGTAGTCAATGGTGAAAACCTTGGTCGTCCCATCGTAGGTATACCGTTCGATCATCAGGTAGTCCCGATCCGAAATGGGCCAGGGCAAACCGTAGCTCTCGTAGATAAGGTTGGACCCTTCGTCGATCGTTCGAACCACCGAATGCTCGAGCATCAGATCCACCCACTCGACGGCTAATTTTTCGTCTTTCAGAACCGTGACCAGCAGTCCGATCGGAACGTCAAACGTTCCTTTTCCACGGAAAGCAAACAGAGCTGAATCGGCCATCGTCGTCCGCTCCACCTTCACGCCCTTGGTCGTGCCAACCACATCCCACCCTGCGGAGGCTGGGCCAGAAACGAACAACAAAGCAGACATCACAAAAACGAGTAAGCCACGCATAGAAACTCCATAAAAACGATCCCTATTGTAGGACATCCCTCTTTGCACAATGTTCCTCCCAGGCCGGAATCCCAACGGGATAGACCCACCCCATGACTTGCTCTGTTCTCATGGTCTGTCTCGGCAACATCTGCCGTTCCCCCTTGGCTGAGGGCGCTTTCCGCCGCCGCGTGAACGACCGGGGCCTCGAGGCCAAGTACCGCATTGACTCAGCAGGAACCGGCGGCTGGCATGTGGGGTCCGAGCCACACGAGGACTCCATCGAGATTGCAAAACGCCATGGCATCGACATCACCAATCAATGTTCGAGACAAGTCACTGCTGCGGAACTCTCGGATTGGGACTGGATCATCGCCATGGATGCTTCCAACCTTCAGAACCTCCTGAGACTGGGGGCAGACCCAAGCCGGACACGATTGCTCCTGGGTTTCATACCCCCAGGCTACGACCGCGACGTACCGGACCCCTACTACGAAGGGGGCTTCGACCGGGTGTACCAGATGGTCGACGAGGCCTGCGCACAGCTGCTGGATTTCATAGAAAACGACGCAGATTAGGCCAATCGCCGTTATGAATCGCGCCATTCGGAGGACCCCATGGTCTCAGAGATTTTCGACCCTTCTCGCTGGCGCCCTGTCGAGGGATTCAACTTCACGGACCTGACCTACCACCGG
>CAWVVG010000319.1:0-4590 GCA_963932775.1 uncultured bacterium | reverse complement strand
TCGGCTTTGCATCTGCCCGGTGTGAGCCCACCCCACCCAATGGACGGCGGGCACCGTTTGCTGCACGAGCGCATGTCCGAGGGAAAGTAATCCTCGAGATGCCTCTGTATGGCTCCGCAAAGCCCCCCACCGAAATTCTCTTGGCACTCCATGCCCACGGACTGCGGGCAACCTTGCTCGTGACCCGAACCTGGGCCACCGAGCATCCCGACTTCATTGAGCAAGCATCCAAACAAGGGCACGAAGTCGGTCTCTGGATTTCTCTCCGAGAAGATCTGGGCCTGGTCGGTTCTCGGGTAGCAGACCCGGAACTTGGCGAGTGGGTCTCAGCCATGCGGAAGGGCCGGCGTACGATTCGACGCCTAACCGGGCAGACCGTGAACACTCTCGGGCTCGCAACGCTGCCAGCCACCGCAGAGATCGCAGCCGAGGCGGTGGGTTTTCGAGCGCTCCTGCCTCGGGAACGAACCCTCCACGACCAGCCCCGCAGGACTCGCTCCGTAAGCAAGACTGCAGGACGCGCTCGGATCATCGGACAAGGGACCTACGACGACGGGTGCGGGCACATGCTGCCCCACTGGAGTCCAGCAGCCATCGACAGAGCCACCTCGATTGCGGCTCGAACCACTTGGGTCCGAATTGGACTGCCCCCGGATCCGCTCGCCGGCTCGCTTATGGAACGGTGGGCCGAGGAAGTCATCGTCCCCTACCAATGGCCGGTCCTAACGGCCTCCGAGATGTCCGCTGAGCTCAAGCAGCTGGGAACAACGGCAACCACCGCCGCCCCAGAAATACCCGTCCCGAAGCTCATCTCAATCTCTGAATGGACCCGAGTCGCTTCTGCCATCTCCAGTCAGAACACACTTCCACGCACACCCTCCGAAGGCGTCAACCTTACGGAAGCCTTCTTTGCCTTGGTAACCTTGCTCGCTTCCGACCTGTCGCCCACCTCCGTGACCCTCGGACGGCTGGATCCTCCCAGAGAGATTGCACCCCTAAACAGTCGCGACCCGATTCAACTGGACGAGACTCAGGTTCGCCAGACAGCATCCAAGCTCCTGCCTCGGCTCCGGGGCCAGATTCCCTCGTTGATCACCATTGATGGCCAGACTTTCACAGCTGCCGAGGCTCTTCAGGTCATGGCACGGGTGTTTCTTGGGGACGCAGCAATCGTCACCCCAGTCGCCGACCCAGACCCCTACGCTCCCGGCGGAGGATGGGGTACGAGCCAGGGGCTCTAAGAGCCGAAACGGTAGGTTCGAGCCACATCAACAGGCTCACCGATGCGCTGAAACTTCCAGCGACCCACCTGTTTATGAATGCAAGCCTCAATGCCACCATGACCCGCCCCAAGGGCCTCTACGCTCACCATGGTGGGCTTCCCTTCCGCGGAAATCGTAAAGTCCACATACCAAGCACCCTTGAGGCCCTGGTTCATCTTGAGCGCCTTGGTGTAGCAATGCTCAAGCTGCTTCGCTCCACGGTTTAGCACCCGGCCGATCATCTCCTCAATCTTAAGCGAGTCCTTCAAGACGATGCCCTGTGGCCCCCTGGACTTGGGAGCCGCACCAATCGTAGAAAACACATCCCTTGGCGCGGCCCCCAGACCTGCATCCGCATTCGCTGGGCGCGCGGCAGCATTCTGGGCGAGCCTGCCTGCCGCAGGCGCTTGCGCCCGGGTGTCCACGCGCTTTGTAACCGTCGAACGTTTTCCTTTACGCCACGTCTTGGTGGCCTTCTTCTCTTCGCCTTTATCCAGCCCATAGTCCTGATCCTCATGGGCCGAGAGCGGGGTCGGAACCAGACCGCTCGCCACATCGGGTCCAGCCACATCGGGTGCAGCCTGCTGTGTGACCCACCACCAACCACCGGCCCCAAACCCAAGCAACAATCCTACCGCAAGCGCCATGATCGGGAAGCCGCCAATGGTGGTTTTTGTCGACGGGACTATCGGCGATGTGATCTCAACACCGGGATCTGTGGCGGTCTCCTCCCCTGGAATTAGAATTACACACGCAGGGCAATGACCCCCATACAAAGTGAGTTCTTCTGGAATACTGATCTTACAAAATGGGCATGCTGACATGGGTACTGAGTCTTGATATTCGGGGGGTTTCGGTACAATATCAACAATATACCGGAAATGACGCCACAACACTGAAGCGTTGACAATCATTTGTACAGGACATATCGAACGAAGTCATCTCAAATGTCGGAGACAAACATGGGAACCCCTCGCGATTTCATCACTTCAGGAATTGCTGACCTGCTGCTCCCTTTGTTCCAACGGTCCATGGAAGATGCGGTCTATGAAACCCTGGACGCACGGCAGATCCCAACCCGGTCCGACTTCAAGGAAGTACGGGACTTGGTGAACAACCTTCGAGGTCAGGTGACGGGCACAACCAACGGAATCGAACGGATCATGGCCCGCATCGATGCCCTCGAAGCCAGGGTCGTCGCGATCGAGTCCCAAGCCACAACTGAAAGTGCCACCAGTCTGGGTGAATCGAAGACCTGCAAGGTGGATGGGTGCACCGAGCCTTACCGCTCTAAAGGCTTCTGTGGCCGCCACTACCAGTCGTGGCGGCGAGGCTCTCTGGCTGGTTTCCCGCCCGCTTAGCCACTGAGGATGCCGTAATGGGTGTCCAGATGAATCACGGCGATGTTGCAGATGGCGTGAAAGACGGCCCCCGCCATTACGCCGCCAGTCTTCTCACGCAGCCAGGCAAAGACCATGCCTGGAAAGAATGTGGCAAAGTGCCACCACTGGAACAACACGAGGGTGTGTCCAAAGGCGAAGAAGAGGGACGCCCACACACTTCCCCAGCCCATCGGCACACCAAAAATCAAGAACTTTCTCGGCATCGCTTCGTTGAGACGAGTCTGAAAGTACCCCCGATAAAAGAACTCCTCGGGCACCGCGACAAAGAACAGTTGGTATGCGGCGAGTGTCAGTGGTTCGGCCGCCCACCCAGCTCCAGGCTCCAGCCCGAACAGCATGGTCTGGTACAGGTGGTAGCCCAGTAAAAATGCAGGCCCGATCCACAACAGCAGCTTGAGATTACTGGTAGCGACCGCCTTCCAAGCAGCCCGATCCGAGAAAGCGGGAATGCTCAAATGGTACGACCAGGAGTCCACCTTTCGTATCCTGCACAACAAAACTGGTGAGTAAATGAACAGCAGCGGCACCGCCGCGAGAGACCACTCAGGCAGTCCTGCTCCCGCCTGCAGTTCGACCACTGCCCGAATGGCCAACAGGGTCACCAGCCAGAGAACGGTCAGCTCTCCGAAGGCCCGAGACACCGCGCCAGGGCCGCCCTCTGTCACTCGGTCGCCGCGGCCTATCGGCCGTAGCCCGCCAGGTCCACCGTTACCCATTTGAACCCCACAGCTGTGCACACATCAACAATGCCATCCCTTACCCCAGGTGCTGCGATCAAATGAAGCTCATCCGACGCAACTTCGATGCGAACCATCGTATCGCTGCCGATCTCGTGCCAGCGGGCCCGAAATTGGCGAATACCGATTGTTCTCAGGTGCGATTCCACTTGCATGACTTGACTCACCCGGTCAAAAGTGACCCGAGTACCTGGGGCAAACCGACTTCCAAGACACGCGAAAGATGGCTTATCCCACACCTTCAAGCCCAGGTCCGATGCGATGGAGCGAACCATCTTCTTGTCCAGGCCCGCCTCTACCAAGGGGTGGCGCACCTCGTTCTCTGATGCGGCCTTCAGGCCAGGCCGATGTGCGCCCAAATCATCAAGGATGGTGCCATCCGCTACCCATCGAAGCCCCAGAGAGGCCGCTCGATCACGGGCCAGCTCAAACAACTCACTCTTACAGAAGTAACAGCGGTCTCCTCGATTGGCCGCGTAGCCCTCTATCTCCAGCTCGTTGGAGTCAACCAGCACGTGGCGAATACCCCGACTGCTGGCCATTGCCGCAGCGTCCGCGAGTTCCTCCGGCGGGAAGGTCGGGCTGACCGCAGTAAGGGCCACAGCATCGGACCCTAGCACCTCGTGAGCCACAGCGGCCACCACCGCAGAATCCACACCGCCGGAGAACGCTACGAGTACGCTCCCCATGTCAGCCAGCACACCCCGAAGTCGCGCCATCGGCTCGCCATCGGTCGCCGGGCTCGAGGGCGAGGCCAGTACTGTCATCGGTTCTTCCATCCCCACCATCTAAGACGCAGCCCGTCTACCGCCAATGTCACCCATCCGCATTAAGGTCAAACATGGAGATCAATGTGTTCTCATTTTCCTTATTCCTGGCTTGGGCACCCCCTGCATTGGCGGTTTTCCCCACCGACGATTCAAGCTGGGTGGCAGTGCAAAGAGATGCGGTGCCCATCTCCGATCTCCCGGAGGCCTCAGCGACATACAGCCCGATAGACTGGGTCGGTGAAAAGGATGCCCCGGCAGGCCAGTGGGACATCAATGAACACTTCGTGAACCTGCGCCTGCGATTGTCCAGTTCGCCCCGCGAGTCCGGTGCTGGACGATTCAACTGCGTCCCCGAGGAGTGCCGTTGGGGCGTCTTGGTCGACACCGACGGCGATGATTCAAGTTTTGAGCGGATGCT
>CAWVVG010000318.1:0-4593 GCA_963932775.1 uncultured bacterium | reverse complement strand
CCGATGCCGATGCCGATGCCGATGCCGATGCCGATGCCGATGCCGATGCCGATGCTGATGCTGACGCATTGTTGGAGTCTGTGGATATTCAGTGCGATTTAAGCAATTGGGTCTACGAGATCGCTACCGCTACCCCGACCGGTAGCACCAGCTTTGAAGTGCTCAACACCGCAACTCTACTCCCCGATCCGCCCGAATATCACACGTTCGCAATGTCGGGTTCTTCGGGCAGCGGCGGTGAGATTTATGGCAGAGATTTACTCCTGGTCAGTGGGTACTACTTCAAAGATGTAGCGACCCAATTTGATTGCAGTGAGGGCACCACCAACAATGAACTCACCTGGAAGATTGACCTGTACAGCGATGCCGTACAAACCGACTCCATCGGGTGTGTCACCCTCGGCCACGACCCGAGCTTTTTCTCGGCTGACGATTGTTTAGTCTGGTCTGAGTAGTAGACGGAGTCAGGCGCGCGCTAAGTGTCGTCCCCTACTTCGTCCACGACCTCTGCTTTGTCGCAAACCTCAGCTCTGAACTCACCGCTCCACCATTCGTTGGAGAATGAACCAGCAAACCTATCTTGCGAGCCAAGGCTGACCTCTAGCCAGGCGTCTTCGTTGCTAAAGTCATACTCGAAGCCCTTGTGCCAACCACCCACGTCGAGGCTCCGCGTCGCTGTCGACTCTATGGCCGCCGCAGTTCCAGCCGCGTACAGCCCGTTCCAGGCAGGAGGCGATGACCCCGAGCTTCGGCCCGTGAAATACGTCACTTCAAACCAGAGGCCAGAGTCCTGAGATGGTGGCCCGTCAGCAACATCAGCACAAGCCAGTGCACCGTTGGTGCTGATGGCCAGCACTCCCATCCCTTGGGCACCATCGTTCTCACCGCCAGGCGTAAACAAAAATGTTGCAGCCATGTCCATCGACCATGGTGCATCTTCCGAAGACACAATTTCACCGATGCCACTTTGTGAACATCCACTCAGCAAGACCAAAAGAAATAAATTCATTACTGCACCGGTTGAAATGCAAATCGGACGGGGCGCTCCTCGCCTTGAGCCACATCGGCGGTTTGGGCTTTTCGCTTTCCGGTTTCGACCTCGACAGCCAAGACCCTGTGCCGCCCGGGAGTCACTTCAATCTTCACAATTGGGGTGATACCAACTTTCCGGTCATCCACGTACACATTCGCCGCATGGTCTGACTCGACGGTGAGGAATCCGTTGGCTGTAGCTACTTCACCCACTTGTCCCAGACTTTCAGTCCGAGGAGCCGGCCGGATCACCGGAGCAACTACCGGATTGGGCGCAGGCTCGGTTGTAGGTACGACTGTAGCCTTCTCAGGCTCGCTCGCAGACCGTACGCCAAGCGCCACGGCCATCACCGCTATACCGATGATGATGATGAGCAAAGGCAGGATGGGTGGGTCTTCCTTGTCCGGTATGGCCCTAAAGGATCGGCTCTCACCAGTGACAGCCGGTTGAACCCGTGGGGGCTCGACTGGAATGCCTGGTTTGGCCTTCTGGTCCACATTAAAAAATCCAGTGTCGTCTTCGTCCCATACGACCTCAGCGGGCCCTTCAACATCCGGCTGATTGGACCACTCGTCCTCAACGGATGCATCTACGGTTTCGGGGAGATCAAAGCCATGTCCCATCTCTTCAGTCTGGGGTGCAGCTCGCACTGCGGGTGGTTGATCTCGAATGATCGCAGTTGACCTTGTTTCCTGTTCAGGTTGGGCGGGAGCATCGTCCCACAACCCGCCATCGTCCATGCTGACGGCGGCAGATACACCCATTGAAATCGCCGGCGGCGCACTGGTGCCGAGGTGCACAATGTCATCTACATCTACGTCTACAGAGTCATCCATAAAGGAAAGGGGCGAATTATCTGTTGGCCCCTCGGGCATCGCGAGCGCGGACACATCAAAAATCGGCGTCTCAGCGTCTTCCTCATGGATTCCTGTGTCCTCGCCACCCAGGAACACCCGCAGCGGTCCTTCATTTTCTTCCCGAGCCTCCTCTTCGTCCTCCTGAGCATGGAACAGGTTCAGATCAAAGTCAGGCTCCTCCGCCTCCAATGGCACGGCAAACGACAACGGAGCCGGCATGGTAATGCCTGGGATGTCTTCACTGACCAGCAGCATGCCTGGTTGGCCCAAAAAGAGCCGTGATCCGCGTCGTTTGCTCACTCAGCTTCCTCCGTTCGCATGAAAACGAACCTACCTTAGGACCAGAGTTCCTCGAGGCTGGATGGAATATCGGACCCATCGGCTATGCCTTGAAGAATACTTACCTTTGCCGTATCCACTCGAAGATGAAGACCTTGAGATGTTGGGATGCTGGTGAGCACTTCGTCACGAATCAAGTGATTCACGGCTCTTCGCACCACAAACTGATCCGCTGGGTCCAAGCCACGAAACAAATTGTCTGCTCGGGTGGTGTTGTCTCCAACCACTTCGCGATCCAACAGCATCTGTGCAGCAGTTCTCACCAAGCCACGCCCGGGAATAACGTCCTCAACGGACGAAACATTGTTGCCCCACCACGTCTCAACACCTGCGAGTTCACGGACGCGCTCGATGTCGGCCTGTTCAAAAGCCAATGTATGGGGCATCCCACCCACTTGACCCAGCAATCGGGCGACTTCAAAAGGATGAAGGTCCAGGCTGGAGGCAATCTGGGAAACACGAATTTTTTCAAACAAATCTAATGTCGCCATTTTTATCCCTCTCCGTCTTCATCGTCGGGTGCGACAACTTCAGGTTCAACCCAGACCATTTGAAGCCGCATACGTCCGGCATCAAATTCAGCGGACTTGCCATTCATTTCGTCGATCAAATCGTCCAGTACTCGGGCAATGTTGCCCTTCACTTCCGAATCACCGAGCCACACTTGAATGGCCAAGGCATTTTCGTATTCAGCGTACTGAAGAGGGGCATCGGCAGCGCCAACCTCAGAGAGCATCTTTCCTACGCAAGCAATGACCCGGTAAGCCACTAAAGCGGCGAGGTCCTCATTCCGTTCGACCCACTTTGAGCACGTCTCATAGGGGGTCGGAACAATCACGGCGAGGGCTTCAGGTGGCCCACCGTCCGGGGCATCGATCGACCCGACGATTGCGACACCGATTCCTTGGGCATCCACCGGCTCGATCTCTGCCGCCATTGCGTCAAACACCGGGGCGAGTTCCTTCTTTACGTTCGTATGGTGAGCCACAATCGCGCCCCGATAGGATTTCGGGAGCGCATCCAGGCCCATCTCGGCATCTTGGAACTCTTCGTACTCGGTGACCAGCTTGTTGTACTGGGGCATCTCGATGAGTTCCTGTACCCGCCGCTCTCGCGCCTTTACTTGGTCGCCGTACAGGGAACCTCGGGCAGCCACCAAGCCACGATCACTCGCAAGATTCTTGAGGGACGCGGCCCGTCGACGGCTGAGTTGCTCTGCCGGAAAACCGGCTTTTGCGGCGTCTACTTCAGTCTTTCGACTGGCGAGTCCATCGAGGGCATTGGTGCGCTCCTCGATCTCTCGTTGCAGACGCGCTTGCTCCTCAGCAATCTCGCTTTGTTCACGTTCCGCCTCGGAGTCCGACTCTTGGCGCCAACGCTCAATCTCCTCGAGTGCGGTCACCAACTTCGGGGTCATTTGTCCTGCTGCTGCAGTCATAGAATCTCACCATCCGCTATTCGGTGCTTTTGCCCGCACAACAATTGGCGAGCACGAACCGAACCATATCAAAAGTTTATAGATTTACCCATCGCAAACACCCCACAGGCCTTCTTCTCCGGACGCAGCTTGTTGGGCTGCCTCATACAATCTGGTGTTGTAACGCCCATCGTCCATGTCCTCGTAGAGGTTGGCATACCCGGCGCGAACCACCAGTTCATTGACAAGTACCTCAAACGAACCGTCATCAGCCACACCCAGGCCACCATAAAGTTCGAGTTCTTCTCGGAGGGGATCGTCCGCGTCACCCTGAATAAATACCCAAGCGAGCGTGCGACCAAATTTACCTTCACATTCCTCATCAAACTCCAGATAGAGCGTTCGCCCTCGGAGCAAGTCGGTCAAATAGTCGGTGGCCTCGGACCCAAAACAATCCGCTGCCTCGTCTCCATGTGCCACTTCTGGTGCGTCCACGCCCAAGAGTCGAATCCGTTCAGGACCGTCCCCTTCCACGGCAATCCCGCAGGCGGCCAAGTCGAAAGTATCGCCATCAATGACGCAGGATGTGGATTCGATGCGCGGGTCCGCACACCATTCCACGTCGAAAATGTCCACCCGATCCTCTAAAGGAGTGCAGGCGCTAACAGTCAGTAACAAAATGGTTCGCAGGCAACCCATGTAAACCCTTTAGCACCCCGAGCCGGAGGATGGTAAGATTAGCTTTAGCCAGGCGAAACGTGTCCCCACGATCAGATGAAATCACGGACGAGGTGACGGCCCACTCCGATGCGCCCACCGAAGAAGTCGATTCGGCCAATCATGTTGTGTCTGCCAAGGGGCTCGGCAAACGCTTCGACATCTACAAAAACGACCGTGGCCGGATGTTTGAGTTCTTCGGGCGTCGCTCCCACCACCAAGAACATTGG
>CAWVVG010000317.1:0-4594 GCA_963932775.1 uncultured bacterium | reverse complement strand
GGTGAGGTTTGGCCGTCAACCCTCCAGGCTCTCTCTGAACATCTCGTGGGTGCAGACATGGCCATTATGGGCCATGCGCATGTCCCATGGACACGGCGAGATGGCCGAGGGGTCGGTGTAATACTTGGCCCCGGTGTACCTGGCGCCATCTGCATCGATGGTGGCCAGCTTAAAATGCAAGCCGATTGAGCATGCTTAGGTCATTCAGTAAGCGACCCGCCCCAAGTGCAGCGCTGCGCCGTGGGTCCTCAGAAACAACGATGGGTAAATCCGTCCGGTCCCGTAGGTAGTGGTCCAAGCCAGGGAGGAGTGCGGAGCCGCCACACAAGACAATGCCCTGTGCGGCGATGTCTGCTGCAAGCTCCGGTGGGCTTTCTTTGAGGGCACTGCGGAGGCACTCTACGATCTGTTCGAGGCACTGCGGAAGGGCTTCGGAGATATCATCACTGGATATCTGTATTTCCCGAGGAATACCGGTGGAGAGATCTCTGCCCGTGACGCTAACGGTTCGGTCTTGCATTCCCTGCACCGCGCACCCCACTTGTAGCTTGGTGTCCTCAGAAGTTCGTCGACCCACCAGCACATTGTGTTGTTCGCGAATCCACTCTGTAATGGCAGAGTCGAAGTGGTTGCCACCGATCTGTGCAGAGTGAGTCACGACCACACCGCCAAGGCTAATAATGCCGGTTTCCGTGGTGCCGCCGCCAACATCGATGACCATATTCCCAATCGGTCGCTCGATGGGCATATTCGATCCGATGGCCGCAGCGATGGGCTTGCCCACAAGGAATACCTCTCGGGCACCCACAGAGCGGGCCGCATCTTGGATGGCTCGGCGTTCGACGTCCTGCAGACGGTTCGGAACGCAGACCACCACGCGAGGTTTGACGAAGGGACGACTCCCGAGGGCTCGCTCGATGCAGCTCCGAAGCAGCGCCTCTGCGAGGTCGAAGTTGACGATTACGCCGTCCTTGATCGGATGAATCGCCTCGATGTTTTCAGGCGTTCGGCCGATCATCTGCTTTGCTTCATGACCGATGGCCACGACACGCTGGGCACCGCCCATCCGCTCTACGGCCACTACCGATGGCTCATCGACCACTATTCCTTTGCCACGAACCACTACCAGGGTGTTCGAGGTTCCCAGATCAATGGCGACGTCTGGTGAGCCCAATGGGAGCATTCGGCCTAGTCCCCGATCGTTTTAATGTTCTTCACGCGCTCAAGCGGTTTTTCCATTGTGCGGGCCACCTGTTCTGCTCGGCCGTCGAGTTGCTTATCTTCAGAGCTCTGGATGAGGTAGCGGCTGCCATCGTGGCCCACAGCGACAATCTCGTACAGCGCGGACTTACCGCCCAAGACGTACTCGATCTTGACCACATCCGAGAAGTCCACGCGCGTAGCTTCTGTCTTTGCAGCGGACTTGCGGGTGATGATGATGGTCTGGGTTTCTTGCTCGATAACCACACGCTCTGCGGCAACTTGAGTGTTCAAGTACCAGAACACACTGAAGCCCACCAACGACATTGCGGCAAACAGAACCAACAGGCCCATGTTTCCGCCTTTGGCTGCGGTGGGTGCTTCGTTGAAGTCATAAAAGCAGGACTTGCACCGTGCCGCGACAACAGGAACTTCTTCACTACAGCTTGGGCAGCTTTTGGTAGCCATGTGGGTCTCCGGGTTGGGTCAGAGCATATCGGGTTTGCGTGGGCTCGTCGCGGGTCAGGCTGACTCTGAAACCAAATGACGTGCCAGGGCTGCCAGAAGCATAGGAAGGTACATCGGAATTTGGGACTTTGGCCGAGTCTTTCGCCACATCTTGTAGATCTTTTTCCCACTCTTGATTGTCATCGGTACACGCAACGATTCGTCCTCAAGGACATCCACTCCATTCAGGATGGATATCGCCCGAAGCTCCGCCTCAGAAAGCGCCAATAGGTCGTCCTTGTCGTAGTCGGACAAGGGAAGGCCCTCTCTTTTACCGAGGTCGGCTAAGTTTCGTAGGCAGGCGTCGAGGAGCCCACTGAGGTTGATTTCCTCGGGCACAGGCACGTCGAGGTCGACGGCCAGGTCGACCAACTCGTCTTCGGGTGCATTTCGAAACATGGATAGTTCGTGGGCGGTCAAGAGTTCAGACACTGATTCCTCATTGCGGCCAGAGGCTGCGATATCGGCTAGGAGACACTCCATTGGGGGCAATGTGATCCGTATCCTTGTACTTGGCACTCTCACAATGATTGCCTTGCCAGTTCGCATTCTTGTGACGCTCATGATCGCTCTTAAACGGCGCGGTCGGTCGGTTGTTGTCTGGTCTCTGGGCGGCGGGAGCCGTCCCTTGGACCCGCCCCGCTTTGATAAAATCATCCAGGGCCTCGAGGACGTCGCTGCTGATCCCAAGATTTTTGGGCTACGAATTGAGCTTCAGGGCGTGGTGTTGGGGTGGGTGCAGCTGTATCGGCTCCGAGATAAAATCGCGGAAGTACGGGCTGCCGGAAAGCGGGTAGAGGTGCACATGAACTCCGCGGGCGATCGCGAGTTGCTCCTCGCTAGTGCTGCCGAACGGGTCAGTATGAGTCCCGCGAGTGAGCTGTATTTGGTGGGTGTTGCTGCACCAGCCCGCTTCTACGGAACCGCACTGGACCGGTTGGATGTCGTGGTCGACTTGGAAAGTGCGGGCGCCTACAAGAGCTTTGGCGAGTCGTATACCCGAAGCCAGCCCACTGTGGCCAACCGTGAGGCGATGGAGCATCTGTTGGGTGACCTACACGACAGGTTCTGTGTCACCTTGGCCGACGAGCGAGGCATTCAGCGACATGAGGTGGACGCTGCCCTTGCCGCGGCGCCGCTGAGCGCCTCAGATGGCCTTGCGCGTAAGCTTATCGATGCGGTGGCCTACGACGATCAGGACTGGGAGGCTTGGACGGAACACTTGGGTGGTGAAGCCCGGATGGTGGATTTCGGCAGCTATACAAGGCTCCGGCGAATTCAGAGGCGCATCCCTACACTGCGCTCCAGGCCCAAACTTATCGGTGTCGTGTACTTAGAGGGGCCGGTGGTGGAACGGGCCGCTCAGATGGCCCGGTCTCGTCGGGTCATCGCGTCAGACGATGCAGTGGCTGTGTTGGATTCTCTGGCGGACCAAGACCAATTTGATGCGGTCGTGATTTCTATAAACAGCCCGGGAGGGAGTGCCCTGGCTAGTGACTTGATCGCGCGCTCTGTCGCCGCCCTCGCTGCCAGAAAACCGGTCGTCGCTGTGATGGGCAATGTGGCTGCCAGCGGTGGGTACTACATTGCGGCAAAGGCCCACGAGATTTTCGCTCATCCGGCTACGATCACGGGCTCAATCGGAGTGGTCGGAGGGAAGGTTGTACTGGGGCGCGCTCTGGCACGGCTTGGCGTGCACACCACGTGGATGGGACCCGCCCCTGACCCTGGCATGATGACCCCCGAAGCACCGTTTGATGATGACCAGCGTCGCCGGTTTCGGCAGAGCCTCAAGCGAGTCTACGACCGCTTTATTCAGGTTGTCGCTACCGGCCGTGGGGTCGCCCCCGAAGACATTGAGGCCGTTGCACAAGGTCGTGTCTGGACCGGTGCTCAGGCCGTTGAGAACGGACTCGTGGATAAACTGGGCTTGGTCACCGATGCGGTTCAGCGTGCAGCGGAACTTGCCAAGGTCGAGTCTGGCCGAGTGAAGCCTGTATCCATCCGTTTCGAACCACCAAAATTCGCCATGTTCAGCAAAATGATGGGAGCCCAGAGCTTCTCATTGGCCGACGCCCTGGCTTCGGTGGTGGGCGGGGATGCGGTATTGCTGAACGTTCTGCATTCCTCTCCATCGACACCCATGGCCATTGTTCCGGTCGTGGCTGATCAGGGTGCTTGGGCTGCTTGGTCCGATGGCTGATCTCCGTAGGCCAGTCGGTACACCTGGAGGTATCCGAGGACCCGCCGTACGTACTTTCGGGTTTCACCGTATCCAATGAATTCAGACCAGACGTCTGCCACGGGTCGCTGATCCCAGTCGGTCAGCTGTGTGTTTGATGAGTCTTCGTTGTACCCATCGACCCACCGAATGACCGAGTCGGCGCCGCCGTTGTATCCGGCGATGACCATGGGCAGGGGGTTGTCTACTGAAAGCCCACCGAACTGCTCAGCCAAGCGGATAAGCTCGGTGGTTCCCAAGGTGGCATTGTAGCCAGGGGAGTACATGCGGTCCGCATCAAAGGTGGTGTCGGGCCAGAGGTCACCGTGAAGCCGCTCGGCCAAGCTGGGCATGAGCTGCATGAGTCCTCGGGCACCTGCTGGCGATGTCACACCTGGGTCGAGGGCGCTCTCTGCAGTCATGATCGCGAACGGCAAGTAAGCAGGCAGGCCGGCCTCGGTCGCTAGGGCTTGGACGGTCTGGCCACTCGGTCTTGGCCAACACGCTTGAATGAGGGCGGGGTTGGTGGCCCGCGCGGGACTTCCGCACCACCGGTGAACCAAGCGTTTGGCCGTACGGTAGGAGCCGGCCTCGATCAATGCAGTGGCGAGCCCGATGGTTTGTTCGCGATTTAGTGTTCCTGAGTTTGTGGCGAGGCTCTCCAGG
>CAWVVG010000316.1:0-4612 GCA_963932775.1 uncultured bacterium | reverse complement strand
CACCCACAAAATAGGAGCTCCCCATGCTCACATGAATCACATCCGTACCAGTATGGCGAAAAGTCGGCACAGGGAAGCTTCCCTGACCTGCCGTACGAACATCTCGGACCGTTCGCTTCTCAGACTCCATTCTGTTCGATTGAGATGTTCCTATGAGATGAACCTTATCGCCAGCCACGATTGGTTTTCCATCGAATCGAATCTCAGTAATTTCGGCATCTGGAATTAGGGAAGGATCATATTGGATTAAAGCGATGTTCAGGGTTGGGTGTAAAGCCACCACCTCTGCGCTCAACTCGGCTCCAGATGAGTACGAGAAGGAGATGGTGACATCCCCAAGACCCACAACTACCGTGTCTTGGTCAACGAGTACCAGGCCCCTTTCTTTGTCCACGACGAGGCCGCCTCCGACAAAGCGACGGCCCCGCGCGCCATCGGTCTTGAAAGGTAAATCTTGGGACACTCTCACAGTGGCGCCCGAGTACTTTCGGGCCCGTCGGTCGGCGACCACACGAGGAATCGCACCGGTCTGCTTCGCCTTAGGCCCAGTGTCGGGCTCCGGCATGGCCTCACATGGCCACCACCAAGAACTGGCATCCCAGCGGCACCTCTGAGCAGGAAACCAGGTCCGATTCATTTTCAGGTTGTCCACCCTGGACTGCTGCGGACGAGACGGGTGGTGATGACGAACCACAAAATCCGCACGGTCTGGAATGGCCGACACTGCACTTACGAAGTCGTCCAGGTCTTGGACCTCAACTCCATTAATATTCGAAATAATCCGCCCCTCATTCAGTGGCCGGAACACGTACCCTGGGTCCGCGAGGTAAATCCCCTGCGCAGCACCCGCAAAGTGGCGGGCCATCTGGTAGGAATATTGGTGAAACACCCCACCCCCGAGCTCGGCGTACTCAGCGGGAGATGACCGATGGAGATCCGCGATGGGCACATCTATTCGGAGGGAATCTCCCCCTCGCTCAATCTCGAACATCAGCCGTTTACCCACCGAAGAATCAAGCATTGAGTCGAGCATTACAAAGTCGTGAAGAGCCGTTCCGTCTATCCCAATAAGAATGTCCCCAGGTTCCAGTCGGCCATCTCCACTTCCCTCGTTCAAGACCCGCTCCACCACCAAGACGCCCGTAGCAGATGGGTCACTCTTGCGCGCAGAGGCTTCCGCGTCAGAGGACAACCCGAGGCGGCCGGCCTGGTCATAAGTCTTGTACAAAAAAGATGTGTGTACCGTCCCACGCGAAACAGGCTGAGACTGTTGCACCAACTTGAGGGCCCGTTTGACCCTATCCAGTGGCAAAAAGAAACTCGATGCAGCCTTTCGACTGGCTCCAGCATTCAGCGCAACCACATGTCCGTGCACGTCGACCACTGGGGATCCCGAGGAGCCTCCTGAGCTCCCCGCCGCCGCTTGAATGTAGAAGGTATTGAAGTCGTTGTAGCGGCCGCGCCCATACACCGGTGCAGCCCGGTCCAAGTTGGCCAGAATACCACTCAAGATACTCACCTTTTCGCCGGCATCGCTGCCGATCAGTCGAACTTCAGTCCCACGTCGAGCATGCTCGGGCCGCAGAGAGAGTGCCTTTAGTTTCTGGAACCGGACATCGGCTGGGTCGAACCGAAAGAAGCCAAAGTCGTGTACAGGGTCGCGGTAAATCGGTACCAGAGCCACTTCTTCGTTGTTTTGAAACACCGCCTCAGCCACGACGGGGCCTGGCCGAACCACATGGCGGTTGGTCAGGATGATTCCCTGCTCCGCGTCCACCACGAACCCTGTGGCATTGCCAGCCCCAGCGCCCTTTCCATCGAAGGCCCGAGGACTGTAGGTCTTAATCATGACCACAGAGGGCACGGCACCGTCCAGGGTCCGCTCCCAGACCCCGCCGAGTGCAACCGAAGAAATCAACATAAAGAGTAGAGTTGTCATGGGCGTCATTGAACACCCGAAAGAGGCCCCAGTCAAGACTCCATGCTACTCCAATGCGTCCTACCCGGAGGATGCCCTTGGGCACCGAAAGCCGTACCTTTGCTGATGGACGCTATGAACTGTTTGAACCCATAGGTTCAGGTGGAATGGCAACTGTGTATCGCGCACACGACCACCGCCTCGGAGTGGCCCGGGCAGTCAAGGTATTGCTGCCCTCCTACGCATCCAAAGTCCGTGTGCGGGCGCGTTTCGAGGCGGAGGCACGCACCATGGCTGTGCTCGACCACCCCAACATCGTGCGTGTCTACGACGTTGGGGCCAGCGAGGAAACGGCCTGGATTGTCATGGAGCTTGTAGAGGGTGGCTCTCTACTCGAGAAGATCGGAGAGTTCGGCATCCAGGAAAGCGACTGTCTAACGGTGACCGCCCAGGTCCTCGAAGCACTGGCAGTCGCACACGCTCATGGAGTAGTCCACCGGGACATCAAGCCACACAATGTCCTCTTGTCCAAAACTGGCGTGGTTCGAATCACCGATTTTGGAATCGCCCGATGCGCGGGCCTAAACGACGACTCATTCACAAAGACGGGTACCGTCATGGGAACTTGGGCTTTCATGGCCCCAGAACAACGGGTGGACGCAAAGGGTGTGGACCACACCGCCGACGTGTACGGGACCGGTGCCACCCTGTTCACCATGTGCACCGGCCAGACGCCCATGGACCTGTTCGCCGCAGACCTCGCTCCAGACATGCTCAACCGAGTTCCTGAGGTTCTGGTGCCCATTATACGACGGGCCACTCGCTACAACCGGGAGGAGCGCTACCCCAACGCCGCCAACATGCTGGAGGCGGTTCAGGCCGCACTTGAGGCATTGGCGACCCACGCCGATACTGCCCCTTTGGTCAAGCCCGTCACTGCGCCCTTAGTTCTGCGGCCAAACCCCGTGGAACCAACGCCGGAAGTCCAGATCATCACGCTGCCCAGTGAGCCTACAAATGTGACCTACCTTGGGGAAGACCTCCCATCGACACCGCCAGTGCTCGAGACCCCTGCACTCACCTCAGGCCCTGAAGCCCTCTCCGCCACAAGCAACCTCACGCCGCTTCCATTCCGGCCAGTCACACTCAATCTGCCTGCAGCCGATGCTGAGCCCTCCGCTGGACCATCTGGTTTAGCAATGGCCTTCGACGTTCTACCGAAGGGTCGGACGATGATTGGTGTCGGGCTCATCTTGCTGCTCTTGGTTGGTGGAGCCGTAAAGCGGGTACTCAAGGACTCCAGTCCCGTACCACCCAGTCAATCTCTTGAGACTGCCGCGGGCATTGCACCAACACAATCGAGTTCCCCGCCAATCGACCAAGTGGTCACCGACCCGACCCAAGCAGACGAGCCCAGCGAAATCAAGAAGGCTGAAGCCCAATCGACCCAAGCCGCCAAGGATACCCAGACAAAGCCCACCCCGGCCAAGCCTGTGGCAGCGGATAAATCTCTGGGCAGTCTCGGTAGCCAAACCATCCAAGAGGACCCCACGCTGCCACCCGAAATGGTGCATGCTCCATCGGGAGTGGCCAGAATGGGCGGAACCTTTCCTATACAGGTCCGCATCACACACCTTCACCCGCTCGAATTCCGGGCCTATACCGTTACCGCTTACTTTCGTGCGCAAGGGTCCGCAGCTTACAAGAGGGTCATCCTCCAGATTAACGGAACCTCATGGGAGGGCTCCATTCCCATCGATGCCCAGATGGAAGGTGGACTGGAGTACTTCGTGAAAGCCAAAGTAGGCTCTGGCAGCAATGATCGCCTCACCTCCCTCCAGAGTGGCTCCAACAGCCACCCCCATCGTGTCCGAATCTCAAGCCCCTGACCGGGTACCGCATTCGGTGTTCGTGGCACTCGCGGTGATGTCAGCCGGCGTGCTGTCGATCCTTCACCCTGAGGCCATCCCTCACGATGCTGAGGAACTGTACAATGCGTCTCACGCCCGCCTGATTCAGCTTGGCCACTGGGACCGCTGGCTCGACCTGCAATATCGAGGACACTGCGGAGGGTGTACCCAGAACGCACTCATCGGCGCTGGCCTGTTCAAGGTCTTTGGAGAGAGCCTCGCGGTCTGGAAGATGGTCCCAGTCCTGTTTAATGGCCTCCTTGCCTACGCTGGTGCCAGCTTGATCCACCGTTCCAGCGGTCTTTTTGGCGCGGTAGCATTCGGTGCTCTCCTCATTTTCGCACCCCCCACGTTCCTTGAGTTGTCCCTCACTGCCTGGGGGAATCACTTTGAAGCCGGTGTGGGGGCGGTGGTCATCCTGTCTGCTGCACACTGGCTTATGTTTCGCCCGTCTTGGGCTCGTTCCATCGTGTTGGGTGTACTTCTTGCGTTGGTTCTCTGGACGGGGTTCTCCTCGGCATTCATCGCACTTGGACTTGGAGTCGCCTTGATTGGGCGGATCCCAAAGACCTATGCCATCGTTGCCGCCGTACTGGGTGCTTCAGTGGGTCTCCTGTGGTGGTACCAATCCCTGAACGCACCATCTGGACCCTTCGAGACCATCTATTACACCCGGGAGACTCTCCCCTCCGTGGCTCGAATTCCCACGAAACTCTGGACGCTCATCGCTCCACGGCAGCTGGTTGCCTTGTTTGGGCTCCCCACCGTCACCGGTGGCTGGGCG
>CAWVVG010000315.1:0-4612 GCA_963932775.1 uncultured bacterium | reverse complement strand
AGCCCAGGCGGCGTTAACGCAGTTCATTAACGACCCAAGCATGGTGGACGAAGGCCTCCGGCAGCGTGCCCGAGTGTACTTGGGCGAAGTCCTGTACCAACAACAGAATGAAGAAGAGGCCCGACGGGTGTTTGAGGCGGTCCTCATGCTGGACCCAAACTATGCGATCGACCCCTTTGCCCACCCCCCAGATGTCTGTGGTTTTTTCGAGACCGTTCGTTCCTACATTGTCCCATTGGGTCCGATGAGCGCGCTGGCTCCCCCCACCCCGCTACCGTCGAGTGCATACATGGGCTTTGGGGTCTACCAATTCCAGGCGGGCAACCCACGAATCGGGACCAAAATAGCGATTGCACAGGCCACCGCCGGGCTTGTCAGCCTGGTTACCTTCGCAAGCCTTCTTGAGGATAGGAAATACATCACAGGCCAAGGGAGCCTTGAGGCACTCAACCTGCGCCGTGGTCTTCAGTGGAGCTCTACCGCCGCGTTTTATGGAATATGGGCTTGGTCGATCACAGACTCGAAGCGTCATTGGCGCGCAAATGTAGGGCTCCGGCCCCCCTCCTCCACCGAAAAAGGGTCCGACTCCAACGGTATGCCGGGCTTTCACTTGGGACTCACCTTCCCCACCTACTGAAGGGTCCGTTATACTTCGCGGCCAAGCGAGGAAATCATGGCCTACCTGCGATGCAACGATTCAGTTCGACAAATGGTCAACGACGTTCCGCTTAGAAAACCCTTGGTCACGATCGGACGGGTGGCTGGAAATGATGTCGTTCTCGACGATCCAACCGTAGGCGCAACCCACGCCAACATCCTTCGCAGCGGAGACACCGTGACCATTAGCGCGGTGGACGCCAAGTCGGAGCTGTATGTCAACGGCAAAAAGGTTCGAACCGCGTCGGTGGGTCCTGGAGATATGATTCTCATTGGGCGCTTTGAGCTTGAGGTACGGGATGGGCTTCCACCCAAAGCTGGACGGACGGCCGAGAGCAGCACAGAGAGCCTCGAGAAGCTCGTCGACTTTGCAGCTCAGCTCATGCGAGAGGAGTCTCCTGAGCGCCTCTTCGCGCTGTTGCTTGAGTCGGTGGTCAGCATCACTGGAGCGGAAAAGGGTTTCGTTATTGTGCTCAGAAACGGAGAGCGAGAGCTTGCCGCAGCGCACAATGTCTTGGACGACGAATCCGACCTAAACAGAGTTTCCGACTCCATCATTGACCAGGTGGTTGAACATCGAAAAGCAGTAATCGTCAGCGATGCCATGAAGGACCGTAAATTCGGGCAATCCCGATCCGTTGTGGACCTAAAGTTGTCCAGCGTCATGTGCGTCCCTTTAATGTTCCGCAATGACCTGCTCGGGGTTCTGTACCTCGGAAACGACGCCATCACGGGCCTGTTTACCGAGGACGACCTGTCGGTTCTGCAGATTTGGGCGGCGCAGGCATCGGTCACCGTCCATGCAGCGCTGCTGCTCAACCAACTCAAAACCACCAATCGAAATCTGCGAGAGCAACTCCGACGAACTTCTCAGGGAAACATTATCGGAACCTCAGCCCCCATGAAGGCTGTGTTCCGCCTGGTTCGAAGAATCGCTCCCACCGACATCTCCGTCCTGATCTTGGGTGAGACCGGCACAGGGAAGGAGTTGGTCGCAAAAGAGCTCCACAGGCTCAGTGGGCGTACAAAACAGCCCTTTGTATCCATCAACTGTGGTGCGATCCCCGAGAACCTGCTCGAGAGCGAGCTGTTTGGGCATAAGAAGGGCTCGTTCACCGGTGCGGTTTCGGACAAGATGGGGAAATTTGAGAGCGCCAATGGTGGGACATTGTTCCTCGATGAAATTGGGGAGATGCCTACGAACTTGCAGGTCAAGCTTCTCCGGGTGCTCCAAGACCGAGTGATTGAGCGAGTCGGAGACTTGACTCCCCGCCCGGTGGACATCCGCGTGATTGCGGCGACAAACAAGGACTTGGATGCCGAGATTCAGGAAGGACGGTTTCGGGAAGACCTCGTCTATCGTTTGAACGAAGTCACCATCAAGCTCCCGCCGTTGCGAGATAGAGGCGACGACATTCAACAGCTTGCCAAGTTCTTTCTGAACCAATTTGCCGAGCAGTACCAGTCCAAGGCCCGAGGCTTCAACAATGAAGCTGTCCGTGCCATGCGGAATTATTTCTGGCCGGGGAATGTACGGCAACTTGAGAACCGCATCAAAAAGGCGGTAATCATGACGGATAGGGCCCTGATTAATGGGGACGATCTGGAGATTTTCTCCAAAGACAAGCGCCACATCATGCCCCTCAGTGATGCAGAAGAAGCGTTCAAACTCAAGTACATACGCGATGCACTTGAACTGAATGACTGGAATAAGGCACAGACTGCACGGGACCTTGGTGTAGACCCCCGTACTATTTTCCGGTACGTCGAGAAGTTCGAGAGTTGAGGCGACCTATGACGCGAATCTCAGTACTTTTCATGCTCTTGTCTCTGGGCGCCTCCGCCTTGGCAAGTGGGCCCAATATCCACTCGCAACGCCCCCAAGACACATCGAATGCCAAATACGCCAGCGACCTTGTTGGCGCCGATAAATCAGACCGGCTTTACGCCGCTCAAGTCCTCCTCAGGCGGGTCAAGACCGCCTGGAAAACCAGCGTCAAAGAAGGCGACAGCATCCAAGTTCTGGAGGCACGACAGGCACTGAGCGAATTCGACCAATCCGTGGCTCCACGATGCCTGCGTATGTTGTCCACCGCCAATACAGCAAAGCCCTGCATCCGGATTCTCGGCATGCTCGAGACCAAAGCTGCACTCGAACCCCTGCGCCAGCAGCTGGACTCCGCTGGCTTGTGCAGACGCCGACTCCTAACGACGGCCATCCGCCAGATCGAGGGTACCCAATGATTGTTGGACTCACCGGTGGCATCGCAACGGGCAAGAGCACCGTCGCGTCTATGCTCATCGAGCTTGGTGCCACAGTGGTCGATGCAGACCTTGTGTCACGGGACGTTGTAGCTGCTGGATCCCCTGGACTTTTCCGAATCCATGCCCGGTTTGGTGACACGGTTCTCAACGGTGATGGCTCAATGAATCGTGAGGCCTTGGGCCAGCATGTCATGGCCCACCCCAAAGAGAGAATCGCCCTCGAGGCCATCACTCACCCCTTGATTATTGCAGAAATCGCCAACCGCGTTGAGGGGGCCGAGAGACTCGGCGCGCCCGCAATTTTTGTTGAAGCGGCCCTGCTCGTCGAGACCGGGAGCGCAGCTGCGTACCCCCACCTGTGGGTTGTGATGTGTCTACCTACGCTCCAAACGGAGCGATTGATGGCCCGAAAGGGCTGCGATCGAGCCACGGCGGAGAGATGGATACAGAGTCAGATGCCCATTGACGAGAAGGCCAAACACGCCAGCCAAATCATCGACAACAGCGACGACTTAAATTCACTGAGAGAACAGGTAGGCATTGCTTACCTGAAGCTTACGGGGCCGCCGCTGGGTCGGGACTGAGTGGCTCATCCTCTCGCCAACCCATCACGTGCATCGGGATGCGAGTGAACCCCCTACGGTACTCGGCGCTATGGGGCGCGAGCTCCACAGCACGCTGAAGGAGGCCTTGAGCACGCTCCGTGTCACCCCGGATCGCGGCCTGCACCCCCGCTGCGTTGGCCAGCCGGGCATGGCGTGGGTACCGCTCTGCCGCCTCCCCGCATACCCGAGCCAGCGGACTAAGGACGGACCCTTCCTGGTATTCAGCTTCATCCACACCAAACCGCGTTTCTAAAATGCACCGCCGAACCAATAGCCAACTGTGTTCCCGAACATTCGGGTCGGCAATCCGGGCAAGGTGTGGGAGCGCACGTTCCTCCTGGTCCAACTCAAACCACGCCTGAACCAAGCCCACGTGAGCCTTGAAGGCCGGACCAGGTCCAGGGTCGGAGGCCGTTACCTGCTCGAGGAGCCCTACCGCTCGGGCGGAGTCAACTCCAATCAGTCGCTGGCCGTATTCAAGAGACACCAATATGTCCGAAGGTCGAGCCCTATGGGATTCTGCCCAGAGGTTCGCCGGGTCGGCCCACACCGCGACGCGCAAAAGTGTGAGCGGAACAAAGGCTGTCAGTAGCGCCCAGCCGGCCACCCGGGATGTTGGACGAGACGCCAGTATCCACGCCAACCCTACGATGGGAAGAATCAAACGGTCCTCACCGTAGCCCACCACTTCGCTCACCAACCCTCCAGAACCCAACAGAGCAAGCACGATGCAACAAAATCCCGCAGCAAAGCCGGGACCGAAGGGCTTCTCACGGGGCCGTTTGCTAACGATCACAAGCCACAGGACTCCCAACAACAAGACCCATGCCATGGCAGGCCACGGGCTCTCAAATATGGGGGCTGTTCGAGAGAACACAGGCACCAAAGGCAACAGCAGTCGCCCCATATAGAACCAGACATGAGACGCCGCTCCGGCACCCCCTGCGATGGTCGGAATGCCTACGGCATCGGGCCCAATCACGCCCAATGAACGAAGAGATAGAGCGGTCGCGATTCCAACGAGTACACCACCCATGGGAATCAGCCAGCGGTCTGGACCCCGTCGCTTCCCTTGAGGGTCGCGT
>CAWVVG010000314.1:0-4616 GCA_963932775.1 uncultured bacterium | reverse complement strand
TGAGTCCCTTCACCGATGCAATGTACCGAGGTCAGCCTCCTGCAAATGGCGACCCCTGGGTAAACCGCCCAACCCAGGTCACCCTCTTTCAGGGCAACCTCTCTCGCCCATCCCATGCCCACGCGGACCTGGTGAACCGACTCACAGAGGCCCTGATGCACGAGGCAATGCACTGGCTCGGAGTGGCGGAAATGGACTGATCGTGTCGGTTATTCCCACTCGATGGTGGCAGGTGGCTTGCTGCTGATGTCATAGCAAACTCGATTAATCCCGCGAACCTCATTGATGATGCGAGTGGACATACGCTCAAGGAGTTCCCACGGCAACCGAGCAATGCTCGCGGTCATGCCATCGGTTGAGTGAACGGCCCGAATCACAGCAGTCTGCTCGTAGGTACGAGAATCTCCCATGACCCCGACGCTTCGGATCGGGAGGAGAGCTGCAAAGCTCTGCCAGATTCCTCGATACAAGCCCGCTGCCCTGATTTCCTCATCGACGATGGCATCTGCTTCTTGGAGCAAAGCCACTCCCTCACGAGTGACTTCACCGAGAATACGAACAGCCAGGCCAGGCCCCGGAAAGGGCTGCCGGTAGACTCGATCCTCGGACATCTTGAGCTCGAGGCCCAGGGCACGCACTTCATCTTTGAACAACTCTCGCATGGGCTCGATGAGCTTCATACGCATGCGATCAGGCAGGCCGCCAACATTGTGGTGGCTCTTGATGGTCGCGGATGGACCCTTAAAGGACACGCTCTCAATGACATCTGGATACAAGGTTCCCTGGGCGAGCCAGCGAATCTCTCCCACGCTATCGACCAACTTGTTGGCCTCTTCCTCGAAGACCTCGATAAACAAACCACCGATGATCTTTCGTTTTTTCTCTGGGTCTACCACGCCCGCGAGGCCATCTAAAAACCGGTCCCTGGCATCCACGACCGTCAGGTTCAAGTCCTGAAATTCATTGGCGACGCCATCCCGCTCGCCCTTTCTCAACACTCCGTTATCAACGAAAATACAGTGAAGCTGGTCCCCGATTGCCTGGTGAAGCAGTTGGGCTGTGACCGCGGAGTCCACTCCGCCAGACATTCCGCAGATGACATGGTCCGCACCCACCGTCTGGCGAATGACCTTGATTTGCTCCTCGATAAAAGAGCCCATGGTCCAGTCTGCTCTCACGCCCACAGCGGAAAAAAGAAAGTTCCGGATAATTTCGGTGCCCTGCTTCGAGTGGGTCACTTCCGGGTGGAACTGAAGCCCGAAGCACTTCCCATCGTCTCGGCTCATCGCCGCGACAGCACAATTGTCTGAGTGTGCAATCACCGACCAACCCGCTGGCGCTTCCGCCACATGGTCTCCATGGCTCATCCACACCACGGTGGATTCATCCACATTGTCGAACAATGGGTGCTGCACCGTGGAAAGCTCGGCAAAGCCATATTCGCGGCGCTCTGCTCTCACTACATCGCCTCCAGCATGCCTCGCCAGGAGCTGCATGCCGTAGCAAATTCCGAGTACTGGAAGTCCCAGTTCGAGCCAGGCATCGTGAAAAGGAGGGGCGTCATCGTCGTACACAGACGATGGCCCACCCGATAGGACCAACCCACGTAGATGCGGGTCCGTGTCGGTAGGCGGCGCATCGGTGCACGGCCGAATCTCACAATAAACGCCTTGTTCGCGTATCCGACGCGCAATCAGCTGCGTATATTGTGAACCAAAATCTAGGATAAGAATCGTATCGTGTCCTGGCTGCACAAGGCCCCCCAAATTGGAGCACCCCCTAACCACCCAACACCAGCTTTACCCCTACAATGCTGCGGAGAATCCGCCACCCGTCAATGCATCGATGCTGGCCGTCAATTCCTGAAGACGCAATTCATTCTTGATTTGCTCCCTGAGGCTACCAGCGGGGCTCAACAACTGGTCAACCTGAAGGCGTCTCCGATCAAAATAGACCCGAGTGACTTCGTCCAAGACTTTGTCACGAAGCTTCACGATGTCTTGTGCCTCGTTGATCACACGGATGCGCTCAGAGCTCATGATCAGCTTGTCGAGACGCCAAGCAAGGCGAACACCAAAACCGTCATCATTAGCCGCACGTGCCGTGTTGAACTCGTTCTCGGAGTTATCCACGGTTCCATCCCCATTCAGGTCAAGGTAGTTCCAGGTAGTGTAATCATCAGAATCCTTGTCATAGGTCAACGTGACCGCAGGCAGGGCATAGGCAGCCTTGGAGGCCTTCATCCACCCGTCCACCAAGCCTGGGTTCGTCTTGGTGTAGGTCATCGCCATCGCCTGAACCTTAAGAACATCGGGCTCATGAGCGAACTGAGCCAAGACATCTTTGACGTTGGTCATAGAGCCCTTAGCGACCTTTCGGATGGTCAGTTCAGACGCGAGATGTGAGCGCAGAGCACTCAGTGTCGGTCCATCCAAACCCAAAATGCGAAGCTCCTCGACAGAGCCAAGTCCAGTGCGGTCGTGGCGAAGCTGTACGATTCGTTCGGCCTGGCCTGCGCCCACACCGTCGATTGCCGCGAGCTGGTCTACCGTCACGTCGTTCAACATGTATTGGCCCGGCGCAGCAAAAACGGCGTTGGAGAAGAATGGGGCAAGAAGTAGAAAGAGGCGCATGGGCCCTCCTATGTTTCAGGATCCTTCGAGGACCCGGGTGAAATAGCCGCTGGTAAACACATCAAGGCGGGCAGTTGTTTCTAGAACATCCAGTTCATGGGAAACCTGCTCACGTAAGGAAAGAGACTGTACTACTGATCGGGCTCCGACGAGACGGCGGCGGGAAAGAACCAGCTCGCTGACTTGATTGGCGATTTCCGTTCGGTACCGGGTAAGGCGCTCCGCGACATTGGCAGCCATCGGAGCCAAGGAACTGCCATCCTGCCCCAAAAACACCTCACCACCGATAACAACCAACCCTGCGTCATCACTCGAGCTGCCGTAACTGGAATACGAGGACCCGCTCTGGCAGGCCCCGAAACACGCTGTCACCCCGACATCCCATGAACGATAAGCAGCGCCTTTATTCGATCGGGCTTCATAGTCTCCGCTGAGCAGAGAGCTCCGGCCAACCGACCCATCCAGAGTCAGCACGGGGAGCAACAAAGCCTGTGCGATCGTGCGCTGGGTCAGCGCCTCTCCCACCTTCATACCGGTCCGAGACAATGCCTTCGAGACCAAGATGCCCATATTGGCGCCTTCGGGTGTGACTTCGGGTTCGACCACTTCCGAGATGGATCTCAGGTCCGCCCTTACCAAATCAAACGCGCCATCAATGCCTGCCACCATAGGCCCTGGACCAAGGCGGTAGTTGGCTGGACTGGGCAAGCCATTTGCCACGGGTCGCCAGCGCACACCACCGTCTTGGCTCTCCCAGACTCCATCGATACCGGCCGCCAAGATGTGGCCAGGCTGACTGAGGGCCAAGAGACTCACGGACCCCTGCATAGAGTTCTGCGACGCGGCCCTCAACTGTTGGCCCCCGTCATCGCTTCGCAACACGCCTACGGGCCCCGTCACCCAGAGGCCGCCATCCCAATACGGGTCCACTGCGACCGACCAAACGGGCACATCAGAGTCATACCGAGACAAGAGTTTGGCCCAATGAAGACCATCTTTACTGCGGAATAGCCCTTCCGCGGTTCCCGCAAAGTACAGAGCACCATCCCGGGCAAAATCAAACACCTCAATGCCTGCAATGGGGTCCTTGATCGCATTCCAAGACGAAGCTCCATCTCGACTGATCCGAACGCCTGCCTGGGTTCCAGCCAAGATGTACCCACGCTGCCCATCCTCGAGACTGTGTATACCTGCCAACGCCCCCGCTCTTTCCCAGGAGCGCCCATCGTCTCGAGACCGCCAAACACCGTCGCCTCGACTGACCAGCACCAAACCAGGCGTCCCAGTTGATGCCCAGATCAAACGTCCAGATTGGGGTTCAAGCTCACCGCCGTCGCCCCGTTCATCGGCGACCACCATGTCCGCCATCTCGCCGGCCGAATCCACCGGAGCCTCGATTGAGCGATCTGGTTCGGCTTCAGGATCATCGTCCATCGCCTCCTCGTCGTGTTCTGCAGCTCCTTCGTCTTCCATTTCCTGTGTCAGATCTTGAGCATCCGACAGAAATCCTTCCACATCCAACAGTACTTGTTCTTCGTCAATGTCCTCATCGGAACCCAGTGAAGTTCCCTGTGCTCCGAGCACAGCCATCCATTGCCGATCCCCGGTACGCTGGAAAACCGTGCCATCAGCACCCAACACCAAGACGCTGCCACCTGGCGTGACGGTCATCGATAGCACCGTGGCCGCAAGACCTGTCCCCAACCAAACATGCCCATCCGAATATGGACTCAGCTTGACCTCAGCACCGATGGCAGCTGCAGACCCGTCAGCGGGACTTTTGGCATGGATGGGCAGACTTAAGCCAACGGGGAATACCAGCGTCGCCAACCAATGCCATGTCGTGTGGTGTCTAGGCAGCACAGAGTCTCCGAGTCGAAACCTACTATCTAATGTAGCTAAGCGAGCGCAAGCAACGCCGCCATCGAGCTATGCTTATCCGATGAGTCAGGTTCTACGAGGCGGCACGGTCGTTACCAACAG
>CAWVVG010000313.1:0-4651 GCA_963932775.1 uncultured bacterium | reverse complement strand
CGAGTCTTCTGGCGCAGTCCCACGAATCCGGAGATTTCCCGTTCCAAGTGGGCCCCGTGCAACCCCGGGCAGGTTCTGAACTACCTTGACCACATCGCCGCCCGTTCCAGGCAGGTACCGAACCTCCTCCGCAGTCAACTTTCGTTCGGTCACTTCTGTCCGCGGAGCCAAGGCCGTAACCACGATCTCCTCGTCCACTCTGGTACCGGCACGCAGTTCATCGCGAATGAGGTAGGCGACCAAGGTACTTACCTTCTTATCCACAACCTGAATCTCGAAGACTTCATCCACGTGTCCAGATGCTGAGACGACCAAGCGCCATGTACCGGGCGGAAGGTCAGCCAGCTGAAAGGCTCCGTTCTCATCGGTGGAAGAAAGAATCCGCTCATTGCTTGGACCGACCGCCAAGACCTCCGCGCCCTTGATTACCGTTCGCGGACCGGCCTCACGAACCTTCCCCTCAACCGACACGGGTGCGGCTGTGGCTGCCTCAAAAATGGTTCGATACTGTATCCGGAATGGTTCTGCCTTCCCATCAGCATTCAACAGCGGTTCAAACACAAAGGAGCGAGCATTGGTTCTGGCTGATTCTGCAAAATCCGCTCGCTCAGACTCAATGACGCTCACTGCGAACACAGAACCGTCCACATCGATATCAATCTCGAGCAATACCGATCCACCAATGCCCTCGTCGAGCGCACTCCGAGGATAAATCGGCGATGGAGCGTATCGAAGAACCGGAGTAAACACCGGGACGGGCTCAACTGCATCCGAGGTGGCACCAAGCTCCACATCACCGGAAGTAGCTTGAACATCATTGCCTTCAGACTCATCGACTTCATTTTCCGAGCCGGCAGCTGCCTGTTCCTCCTGAACCGCTCCACCCACAGCAGAGCCTTCATCGCTGGCTGGATCAGCAGCGAAGGAGATCAGGGTCATCAAGGTTATGAAAATATTAATCATTATCTATTCACAACTTACACAAGGGTAGATAATGTGCAACATTTTTCTAAATATGTTATATATGAGTAGGTAATGAATAGACTTTTTCATGGGAACCGCAATGACCGATAGGCCAGTAATGAGTATCGGAGCGCTCGCACGCTCTCTGGGAGTAACGGAAGGGACGCTTCGAAATTGGGAACGAAGGTACGGGTATCCGCTTCCCGACCGAACCAAAGGCGGACACCGGATGTACGGCACCGATGTGGAAGCAAAACTCAAGATGGTGTGCACGGCGATGCGCTTCGGACACCGACCCGGCCAACTATTGAAATTGGAACCGCTACAGCTAGAGGCCCTCATACATCAGCCTGGACACCTCGAGCACACACCGGACAACAATGAGACCGTCGCGACAGACCACAGCTTGCTGGATGCAGCACGAGCATTCAAGTCAGATGCCTTATTTAATTTGTTTGGTTCCCGGATTGCCAGAGTTGGACTGCTGCGCTTCGCCCAAGAGGACGCCAAGGGCATCGTAAAGAGCATTGGCGACGCATGGGTATCCGGCGACATCGAGATCGAACACGAGCACTTTGTTGCAGAGGTGCTTCGAGACTTTCTTGCATCTAAATGGCGAAGCCTCAACGAGAGTATCGACGGACCATGCGTGGTGTGCGGCACTCTTTCTGGTGAACAACACGGGCTGGGACTGCAATTTGTGGCCAGTTGCTTGGTAGCCAATGGCTACAACGTTCTGTTTCTTGGCACGAGCCTGCCCGCAGCCTCCATCGCAGCAACCGTGCAAACTCATGGTGCCATTGCAGTCGCCATATCGATCTCCAGCTTCTCAGATGCTTCCGCCAACAAGTCCCACCTTCTCCAGCTCCGCGACGAGCTACCGAAGGGTACCGAGCTGTGGCTTGGAGGAGAAGGAAGTAGCGAGCTTCAGATCGGAGATGAGTCTTTCACAGACCTCAAGGCATTCAGCGAATTCATCGCAGACCGACACCCTCAGCAGGGGCTGTGGCCTTCAGAGTAATGTAGAAAACTGCAGACCGAACCCGCCCGACCCGCCCTCAGGCGGTCAACTCACTCAATGCTTCTCGCGTCTCATCGAGGTTGGCCACAGCACCAGTCACGCTGTCGAGGGCTTCAGGCCAATGCCGATCCACCAATGCGGCCCACGTTCGATTGAGCCTTCGCTCCGCCCCACTCAGGGGGGAAAACAACGCGGCCATGCCCTGAAGACCATACCGGGCCTGCACCCTAGGGCCCGATGCACACAAGCGTGCGAGCGCATCCTTCTGTATGTCTTCCAGCATGGCCTTGAATCGGTCCGCATCGGCCTCTGTGGGGGCCTCCGTGGCAGCCATCCCGTCTCGAAGTGCGGCCGCAGCCTCGGATACCTCTACCAGCAATGTACCGAAGTCGACCACACCGGGTGAGTCATCGCCCTCATCGTCCAAATATACCGAAGCCTCTTTCCGACAGATCCACGCACCGGCTACCAAAAAGCCCAGCCCCAGCCCGAACCCAGCCCCGCCAGCTTTGAACCACCCGGACAAGCGGGAGCGAGGCCCTTGTGTGCCGATAGAACTCACAGCAGAATCGAATTTCAGGCACTTCTTGAGCGCGATCTGATAGTTCACTCTCGCCTTGGATACCTGAACCAACAGGACTTCCCGGCGCTGCTCCAGGATCGCAAGCTTCTCAGCCGGCGTGCCGACCAAAGGCGGCGAGTCACCGCAACCATCTGCATCTGCCAGCTTAAATTCCTTCCGCAGCGCGCAGTAGTCAGCGTGCAAAGCGTCAGCGGCTGAGATGGCCATTGTGGCTTGCCCGGACGCCAAAGTCGCCTTTCGGAAATCGGGAGCGAGCACGGCACCAAAGCCGGCTGTGACGCCGATTCCGATGGTCAACAAAATGAGTCCAATGTTCTTGTTCATGGTCATCTCCTCAGGCCGCAGCCAACTGGTAAAGGACCACGCCCAGACTCGTAAGGGCCTCCCCGATGATGAATCCCGCAGCCACAGGAACCAGGGTGTCGCCTATCCAGCGATCTCCTCGGGTCTTCACCAGCCACAGATTGAATGCACAGCCGATTCCGTAGGTGACCGTGATGTTGAAGGGCAAGTACATCGCCAGCCCGATCAACACACCGAGACCACCCACCGGGTGCAGTCCGAGCGCCAGGCCCACCGCACCACCAGCCATATACTTGTCGAGGGGTGCAGCCCCGGCTTGGAGACTCTGCATGATTGCAGCCAAGGCCGTCCCCTGGGGAGCGGAGAGCTCAGTGTTCCCAGGCCCAAATCCGCCACCGTCACCCCAGAGCAACACGATGGTCCCCACTGCCACGGGTACGCCCACCCAGCACACCATGAGCTGGGCAAGCTGCTGCTTCTTTGGTTTGGCTCCGATGAGGTGGCCACTCTTGAGGTCCCCCATCATGTCCGCACATTGACCGATACCGATGCAGACTGCGACCCCCAATATAATTGCAGGAACAACATTCCCGCCGGACAAGAAGAACATCAAGGTGACCCCGATGAGCGACATGCCAGACATCGGAGAGATGTCGGTCATGCCGGTCGCCTGGGCCACAATCAGCCCGGCGAGGGCCAGCCAGACCGTCCCCACAACAGCGATGAGCAACTGACGACCAAAGCCGAGTCCAGGGTCCGCCATCATGGCCGCTCCGAGGAGCACTGCAAACGCCAAGACAATTCCGCCGCTCAACACCGACACTGGGAGCTCATCCGACCCACCACTGCCCGTCTTGGATGCTTTAGCGAGACTCGAAATCGCACTCTTCAGCGCCGGAAAGCTCGCGACCACACCCGACAACGCACCACCAATCAAGACGCCAATGCCCAGCGGACGAAGCATCTGCCCATAGAGCACATCCCAGGTGACCCAGTCGTCGTATCCAAGGTGGACATCGATTCCAGTCATCTCCGATGCAGCGGGCACAAGACCAGCAACCACGGCCACAGGAGCGATCAGCCACCAGGCCAACATTCCGCCGAACACGAAGGGCAGACCTCCGCGGCCAGAAAGAAGGCCGGCTCCCAGGCTCGCGAAGCTGATGGCAACGGAGAGCGAGACCCAGGATGGCAGTCCCATCCAAGCACCAAAGTTGAGCTCCTCAGCCAATAAGCCTGTACCGGTGGCGAGGTGAATGGCCGCACTGATGGCGAACCCACCCAACAGCAACTTGGCCTGCCGAGCCCCCGCTCCAGGGGACTTCAACAAGCTCGCTACCGCAATCCCGCTGGGGAATCGCAGCCGCTCAAATTCGATCATCTGTTTGCGCAGGGGAATGATGACCACCATGCCCAAGAAAGCCCCCGCAGTGGCGGCAAGGATGACCGACCAGACGTTGAAGGACTCACCCATGATGAAGAGTGCCGGAAGGGTAAAGGCCACCCCAGCAGAAGCCGTGTTCACACCCGACGCAACCGTCTGGTTGATGTTGTTCTCAATGATGGAACCTTTTCCAAGCATTCCACGAAGAACAGCGAAGCCCAAGATGGCCGCCACGGTCGATCCGCTGAGGGTAAAACCCAGCTTCAAGGCGACATAGGTAAATGCCGCCGTCATCACCGCACCGATGGCGACACCACAAATGACCGCCGCCCAAGTGAGCTCACGATACGGTGGGGGGTTCAGGGAAAGCGGGGTCGATGCGGGCTCAGCCATTGGG
>CAWVVG010000312.1:0-4662 GCA_963932775.1 uncultured bacterium | reverse complement strand
GCCGTCGACTACTCCCTCGGAGACCCCGAACCCTCGTGGGCAGAGTGTGCTATCCCCGGTGAGACCGCCAGCACGGTCTGCTGCTGGACGGTCGATGAATGCTGCGATCTCTGCTGCGAAAACTGGTAGGCCCATGAGCCTCGCTTCTTTTCCGGAGTCCGCCCGCAAGCGTGCGGCCCGGACCTGGACGTTTCGTGCGGGTGCTGAGGCCTGGGCTTCCGCGCGCTTTCTCCAACTAGCGAGGGACCTCGAGGCCCACAAGGCCCCCGATGTGGTCATTCAAATGGCCCACCAAGCCGCAGCAGAGGAGGCCGAGCACATCCAGCTCTGCCTCACACTCGCACGGGTTTTTGACGCCACCCCCGATGAGCCCGCCATGCCTCAGATTGCCTCGCCCCCAATGAGCGACACATCCCACATCACCCTGTTGATGCAGGTGGTGGGGGCATGCTGCATCAACGAGACCATCAGTGCGGCGGTGCTGAACCACATGCTCCGGGCCAGTGAGCCCGGCATAGTCCACGACACCATCCAGCATATTCTCCGTGACGAGATTGGACACAGCCGCATTGGATGGGCATATCTGGCTCACATGGCAGAACAATTCGATGTTCGGCCCCTGGGGGCCATGATGCCCCAGCTACTTGCAGCCGCAATCACCGACGAACTCTTTGATATGCCCGAGGATGCCGATGAAGACGATCCTGTCACTCGACTCGGTGTGGTCCCCCATGCAGCCCGCACCGCCTTGTTTACGGCGTCGGTGAACGACCTGATCTTGCCCGGAATCGCTACGTTTCAGGTAGACCCGGAACCGGCAGCCCAGTGGCTCAAGCAACAGTCTCTGCAACAGGCCAGCGGTTGACGATCACAGGTGGGTCTGGCCCAGCCGAATCTCGATGTTGTCGATCTTCACCACAGTAGACGGGTCACAGTTGCTGCTGTAGTGACTCTTAAGCGTAAAGATTCGCAGGTTATCGCCCCAATCCTCGTCCACGGTTGCCGTTCGGGTTCGGCCGTCTCCTTGGAAGGTGAGCGTGGTGCCGTCTCGGACAATGGTGAAGACCGTCCAACCGCTCGGCGGTACCTCAGACATCCAGTCGTGGATGGTCGTACCGAGCCCTTCGAAATCATCCTCTACCATGAACTGCCAATACTGCTGAAAGCCGCGGTAGTCCTGGAAGGTGCCGCCCACAAAATCAGATAAGTCCGGTGCGTGAAGCCAGAAGCTCTGAGCCGCCGAGCACGAACTGCCGCCAGAAGCGAGGGTGTGCTGCACATCAAACTGGAAGATCCACTGATCCCCCCGCACCGCACCGCCGAGCACCGCGGATAGATCGTGGGTGATGGTTCCATGGTCATCAAAGACACTCCGGAGCGTGCCACCGCTGACGGTGTGGGTACTCGCCGACGAGTCCCAAGTACCGCCGCAAGTGGAGTCGGCGCAGCCCTCAAAGTTCTCGGAGTAGACCCACTCGGCCGGCTCGAATTCCACCGAAGCGGTATCGCTCAAGGCCGTTCCATCGGACACCTGGAGCGCACAACGCCACTCGTCGCCGAGCTCTGTGGCCTCGCGGGGCAAGGTGTCGCCGGGCCACTCGGTCGTATGGGTGTCCCCTTCCCAGGCCTCCTCGTTCAACAGCCAGGCCACCTGGACCGAGAATGTGGCTGTGTCGTCATCCGGGTCATAGGACGAGTCCGGAATGTAGGCGCACACCACATCGTCCTCACCGGGCCTCACCAGCTCCGGGTCAATCAGTGCAGAAGGCATGCTCGGAGGAGTGTTGACCACGGTGGTACTGAGAGTGAAGGGTTCACCATCGCTTGTGCCATCGTTGGGCGTGATGACCACAGATACCGTGTCGTCTTTATCGAACCAATCCGCGCCCTCAAGCTCATTGCTCCCTGTGTGGACTGGCTCACCATTGACTTCCCATAGATAAGACAGGGTCACCTCATCACCATCCCCGTCCGAAGTCACAACCGACACGCTCAGCGTGTCATCGGTGCGTGGAGAGGCCGGTGTAAAGGCCGCACTGGACACGATGGGTGGCCCACCCGTCACCGTGCGCACCGAGCTGACCACCTGAGCACCAAGGTCCGTACCGTCCGATGGGGTCATCGCGCACTGAACCGTGTCACCGAACGACAAATCCCAGTCCAGGGTCGCCGTTCCGGGTGTGGGGAAACCACCATTGACAATCCAGTCGATCTCAAAGGTCAGGGCATCGCCATCCACATCGGCGGCCCCCTCCGGAACACACTCTGCACTATCCGAGGCCGTGAGCGGATCGGGACTGATGGCCACAGACTCCAAGCTCGGCGGGGAATTGACCACCCAGACAGATGCCCACTCAGCCTCTCCTGACCCTTCGCCATCATGAGGTGTAGCCGTACAAACCAGGTTGTCCCCCTTAGAGAAACCTTCGCTTATGGTGGGGCCTGTGCCGACCTCAGTGCCATCGACCGTCCAAGAGATGTGAACGGTGACTTCATCTCCGTCTGCGTCCAGTGCCCCTGTTGTCAGACACTCCACCGCACTGTCAGCCCTCGCTTCAGCTGGGCTCACCCCCACCGACGACACGCTCGGAAGGGAGTTGATGACGGTGATGGGACCCAAGGACATCGGGCTGCTCACATCATCGCCATCGCTGACCGTGACAGATGCGGAGATGACATCCCCCTTGTCGAAATGTACCGCACCGTCGAGGGTGTCCCCGGTGGAATCCACAGCGACACCATTCACCACCCAGCTGACGGAAAGCGTCAAGCTGTCCATGATGTCAGCATCCGTCATCACCGCGCTGAGGGTCACCAAGTCATTGGTCTGGGGAGAGGCCGGGACAAGCTCCCCTTCGACCATCTCGGGGGCAGTGTTGCCAATGGTGACTGAGCTAATGGCTGTGATGCCCTCGTCGGTGCCATCGTGTGCCACCACGGTACAGGCAACCACAGCACCCTTGCCGAACACACCGTGTAGGGTGGGGCCGGTGCCAAACATGATGCCATCTACGGTCCAGAGCACCGATGAGGCATCCTCATCCCCATCGGGGTCATCGTAGGTGGCTCCACACGTAAGGGTGTCACCGAACCGCGGTTCTGTGGGCGCAATGACGACGTCTGCCACGGAAGGCGCACTGTTGAGCACGATGATGGGCCCGAGAGTCATCGGATCACCATCCACAAAGCCATCATTGGGCGTCAGCACTGCAGAGATGACTTGATCTCTATCGAAGTAGAGGCCACCGTCGAGCTCTGGGCCTTCCACATCCACCGGCTCACCATCGACCAACCACTCGATCCGAATGTCCGTGACGTCGCCATCTGAGTCCTCGGCGTGGCCATCAATGGTGATCACATCGTTGGTCCGAACTCCGCTGGATGCCGACCAAGATGCCGCACTGATCGAAGGTGCAGAATTGCCGATGGTGATCGATGCCTCGGCGGTATTTCCGTCGTCGAGTCCATCGTTGGCGGTGACACTGCAGGTGAGCACATCCCCCCGAGAAAAGACACCCGACAGTTCAGACTCTGTGCCCACAGTCTCGCCGTCTCGCCGCCACTCAAAGCCCGAGTGGTCCTCATCGTCATCCGCATCCGTGAAGCCTGAATTAGCACACACTAAGGTTGCAGCGAGTGTGGGTTCGTCCGGAGTGATCCGCACTCCATCGATGGTGGGGGGCGCATTGCCGATGGTGACACTGACCTCCACCGCCTCGCCGCTGGACATACCATCGGTGGCTGCAACGGACACAGCCCAGGTCTCCTCCCGATTGGTCCACTCTGACGGAACTGAGCCATCGCGGATAAACGGCCGGTCCTCACCATCCACAGACCATCGATAAACATACTCCACCACACCGCCTTCGGGGTCGATGCTGGATTCGACGATCTCCACCGTGAGGTCAGCGGTCGTGTCCGGGTCTTCCGGGCCCAAGCGAATCTCTGGCGCCGAAGGCAGGCCATTGATGCTCAGTGCGATCATGGCGCTGGCTGACTCTCCCGCGGTATCAGTGACCACAAAGGACACCAAATGGGTCCCTCGACTGAGGCTAATCGGCAGACTGACTCGTCCGTCCGCATCGGGAGTCATTGGGCCCAGGTCTCCATCGATGTCCGACGAAAACTCAGCCGTGAGGAGCTCTGGAGAGTCCTCCGCATCCGCAGCGACACCGACCAGGTTGAAGATGTCGACTTCATTGAACATGGAGCCACCCTCGGGCTCGACAAGCTCAGCTGTGGGCGGTGTGTTCGCTATCGGGTCGACTTGGCCAGTGTCATCCGAGTCTTCGTCTGAGTGGCTCGAAGTGTCATCCAAGTCTTCGCCTGAGTGACTCGACGTGTCGTCCAGGTCTTCGCCTGAGTGACTCGACGTGTCGTCGCTCGGGCTCGGACGGTCCGTATCGGGTGACTTGGAAGCAGAACCACAACCAAACCCTAGCATTACCGTCAATATGGACCACTGCATCTCATTCACCTCTCGAGAAGCCACATGCTACCGCAGTAAAGGTCGTTCTACCCGACAAAGATTATCTCCCCGTTGTAGACTCCCCCCCCCACAGAGAGGACTTATGCGCACATCCACCTTGACTGCTTTCCTTTTGCTCTGTTCTGCATTGGCTTGTACCGGTAAAGATTTGAATACATCCGATACTGCCCCAA
>CAWVVG010000311.1:0-4691 GCA_963932775.1 uncultured bacterium | reverse complement strand
TACACCGATATTTTTGAAGAGATCGATGCGCTTCGAGAGCAGCGGAATGCGGTCATTCTGGCCCACTTTTACCAAGATCCAGATATTCAGGACCTGGCGGACTACATCGGGGACTCGCTCCAGCTGGCGAAGGCAGCACGGGACACCGATGCCGATGTAATCGTGTTCTGTGGTGTGCACTTTATGGCGGAGACCGCCAAGATTTTAAACCCCAACCGAATCGTGTTGTTGCCGGATATGAATGCGGGATGTTCTCTGGCGGACGCGGCTCCTGCTGATAAAATTGCTGCATGGAAGGACGCGAATCCAGGCCATGCGCTGGTGTCCTATGTGAACTGTTCCGCTGGCGTGAAAGCGGTATCTGACATCATCTGCACCAGCTCCAATGCGGAGCGGGTCATCGCCTCAATTCCTGAAGACCAAGGGATTCTGTTCTGTCCCGATCGAAACTTGGGTGCCTGGTTGGCCAAACAATCGGGACGTGAAATGAAATTGTGGCAAGGCAGCTGCATTGTTCACGAGACGTTCAGTGAGAAGCGCTTGGTTGAGCTCAAGGTTCGGCATCCAGAGGCTCAGGTCATCTGTCACCCGGAGTGTGAGCCCAATCTGTTGGCCCATGCCGATCACATCGGCAGCACATCGAGTCTTCTTGAGTACGCAACCACCTCGGACACCTCGGACACGTTCATTGTGGGAACGGAGGCAGGCATCATTCATCAAATGGAGAAGGCCCGTCCAGACCGTACTTTTCTGCCACTTCCTGGGATGGACGAGTCATGTGCGTGCAACGAATGCCCATACATGAGGCTGAATACTCTTGAGAAGATTCGCGACTGCCTGCGGGACTTAAAGCCGCGGCTCGAGATGGATGAAACGCTGAGGGCTGCCGCCTTGGCACCCCTTGAGCGGATGATGACGGTCTGATCCGCATCATCTCCTTAGGGGCGAACCTTGGCGCTGTGCAGTGTCGGCCAGATGGTGGGTACATCGCTGCGTAGGCTGCCGCGGGAACGGGCAAGAAGCTCGATCAAGGCGGCTGTCAGGGCGACGAGTATCTCGCTGGGGTTGCGAGCAAGGTATCGAATGGCTGGGACCACAAGGCCGCGGATCGTGTGTGTGGCCACCCGGTAGCCTGTACGCTTAAATAAGCGTCGGTGGCCGATCCAGATGCGTTCTCGCTGCGCAAGCAAGTCCCTCCAAGTCCCTGGGCCACGATTTGTGACCCGCGCATCGGAGACATAGACGAGAGATGTGCTGTTCTGGGTGAGCTGGGCCTCGAGGGCGGCCTCGTCCACCACAGACTCTGGGTCGATGGGGTTGATGGGTGTCCGGAACGCTACCATCTCACCGAGCTTGGGTTTGTCTCGAGCGACTTGATCCAGCAGCGCCCACTGAAAGTGAACGATTCGATTGACCCAGGTGTCCCTTGGGTTGTCGGGACACGGATGGGCGCCTGTCATTTGGACGTGGTCCTCGTCCAATGGCGCGAGGAGTCGCTGCAGGGCGCCTCGTTCTGGCAACACATCGCCGCTCACCAGGACCACCCGCTCCGTGGAAGCCGCGAGATTGCTGAAAAATCGGTTGATTGCCCGGGCCTTGCCTCGGCGAGTTGGCTCGAGGATCACTCGAATTCGAGGCTGTTGCTCCGCCCAGCTCATGGCGATGCGATCGGTACCATCGGTGCTGCCGCTGCTGACCACACAGATGCGGTGGTCCCCCGGTTCATCGAGCAGGCGCGACAGCAGGTGCCCCAAGTTGCCCGCTTCATTGTGGGCCATCACGCCGATTTCGGTCTGTGCCATCTTCTGGAGATAGCATGCTCTATGCCCAACAATCGAGAACAACAGTGGACTAAGCTCATTTTGGTGGCATTTGTCGCCCATCTGGGGCTGGGCATGTGGTTCGTAGAGCGGGGTCTGCTCAACGGCGACGAGGGTTGGTACCTTTATGCCGCTCGCCAGATAGCATTGGGCCTTCAGCCGTATAGCGACTTTGGTTTTTTTCAGATGCCGGTCTTCCCGGTGGTGGTGTCTGGAACCATCGATGCAGGGCCGGGCGCGTTGCTTGCTGCCCGTTGGATGTCCTGGCTGACCTTGGCCCTGGGTACGGGAGTAGCGACGCTGGCAGCGACCCGGGTTGCCGGCAAGGGTGGCGCACTGATCGCTGTGCTCGGCATGGGATTGCATCCTCTTGTTGTGGCAAGCGGGGTTCTTGCCAAGCCATTTGGCTTGACCATCCTGCTGTTGGCGGCGGGTTTGTTCTTGGTCGCAGGCACTCACCGTAGGCCAGCCCGGGTGGTGGGTGGATTTGTGTTGATGGCCCTTGCTGTGGGCTGCCGGCTCAGCGTGCTGGCTCCAGTATTGATTTTAGCGATGGCTCAGCGTGGACGCCTTCGGGTTCTGGCGATGGGCGGCTTGATGTTCGGCTTGGCCCTCTCGGGACAGTATTTTATTGGTGTTGAGCCGGAGCTATTGTGGGACCAGTTGGTGGGCTTTCACTTGGGCGATGGTGGCAGCCTGTCATCACGGGGTGGGTGGATTGTTCATTTGGTCACCGTGTGGGGCCTTTCGGTGGCGGGTTGGATTCCTGGTGACCGAGACGAGTCCATTCCAGGGCTGGTGCCGGCTTCTGTGGTGGGGGTCTTCGTCCACCTGACCCCTGCACAACTTCATATTGAGCACTTGGTTGCAGTCTCACCGTTGCTCATTGTGGCGGTGGCTGCCCGCTGGGGTCGGCGCCTTCACGAGCCGCGGGTGTTTGGCTGCGGCATCGCATTAATGGTGCTGACTTCCGCATCATCTGCCCGATTCGTACACCTGGACTCTACTGTGGCCACGGTTCAACAGACCATGGACTTGGGTGCATATATTCGCGAACACACTCCAAAAGACCGGCCGCTGCTGACCCAACAGTTGGCGCTTGCAGTCGAGTCGGACCGGTCTGTTTTGTCAGGGCTCGAGATGGGTCGATTTGGTTGGTCTCCAGACCTGACTAAAGCCGAGGCTGTACGAAGCCATAGGATGTCCATAAGTCGTCTGGATGCGGCCATGTCTGGGCCCATTGGGGGAATCGTCATCGCCGGTGGAGACCTCGATGAAGTCCGTCGAGGCGCGGTTCTTTACGCGGCCCAAGCTCGTTTTCCGAACCACCGCCGGATCGAGAAGTATGGTCAGTTCTTGGAGCCCATTGATCTGTATGTACCGGAAGGGGAGACCCTATGGATGCAGTGAAGAATTTCCGTTGGATTGTGGTGTTTGTGCTGGCGGCCATTCTTGTTCGCTTGCCGGCCGTTACCACCCTGCCCATAGACTGGGATGAGCCGGTGTACATGGAGGCATCCATGGCCAATGCGGAGGCCATTGCCGGAGGTGATTGGTCGGCTTTACTCCAGCCCACCATCAATCCAGAACATCCTGGCTTGGTAAAGTTGGTGTACGGCGTGTCTTTGTTGGGGCTGGGTGACAACCCGGATCTAGTCGAACGGATGGCCAGCATTCGGGGCTTGTCACTGTTGGCTGGCTTGGCCACGGTTGGACTTGCGGCATGGGTACATCCAGTCGCAGGGTTGGCCTTGGCCGTCCATACGATTCACGCGAAGTACAGTGTTCAAGGGTATCTGGATAGCCTGCCCTTGCTCTGGATGGGGTTCGCAATGGTCCTGGGGTGGCGCCATCGTGCCCACCCGGGATCCGCAATTATGCTTGTGTCTGCGGCATGCTGGGGTGCGGCCATTGCAGGAAAGTGGCTTCACGGGATGCCAGGCATCGTGCTTGTAGCGTTCATTCCCGGCAAGCTCGCCAAGCTTCGATTCTTGGTGGTGGCGCTTATGTGTGCCGTGGTCCTTGACCCCGGTATGTGGCTGGACCCGGTGGGCCGGGTTGTGCAGATGGCTGAAGCTCACCAAGCGTATGCCGCGAATGTTGCTGGACAGAGTTCCTACTGGGCGCCGCTCGGTACCCTCAGCGCTGGTGGGCCAGTGGCCTGGCACCCGGAGGCCTTTTCTTTTTCACTCGATGCCATCTGGTTGCTGCTCGGAGCGACCACCATGCTTCTGGGTTGGCGGAAACCGTGGATCCGGTTCTTGGGAGCATGGTTCTGTGTACCGCTGGTCTTCCTAGTCGGCTGGCAGACGCGCTGGCCCCAGCACACCATGGTGCTGGTACTTCCGCTGTGTTTGGCGGTGGGCGCCGGATGGGATGAGGTGCTCAGTCGCGCCAGTCGCCGTTCCGAACCCACCGACTGACATCCACCAACATCTTGGTGAAGGACTTCGCAACAAAGAGGTCGGTCTGGTAGGTCGTCGGATCAAAGCTGGTCTGGGCGATTTGGTCGAGGTTGAACGGATGCAGTCGCGCATGGGTCTGAAAGCCGCTGATTTCTCCCACCGAGCTGAGTAGCCCCGCTCCATACGCTTTTATGGCGTCGTTTTGCTGCACGAGACCGAACTCCATGGTGTACCAATAAACGTTGCCTACCCGAATCATTTCGCTCTCATTGGCCACCTCAGCCGCCAGTCCAAGCAAGCGATTTACTTCAGCGATCCCCGGATGGACCAGTGTGGCTGCATGTCCCACCAGCTCGTGCACCACATCGGGCTCGGGCGTATAGAAGGGCCTGCTGTGATGTCGGATATATTGGGTGGACAAGAAAACCCGCTGACCGAGGTACCGCATGAAGGTACGGGCAGTGAC
>CAWVVG010000310.1:0-4701 GCA_963932775.1 uncultured bacterium | reverse complement strand
CGTTCATCCGAAAGAGGAACACGCCCGCGGTGCGTTCGGATGGCGCAAGAATCAGATTATCCGTTCCTTGTCGGAACAGCTTCACGTGCTCGGGCAACACGCCGAGATCGGACCGCAGCACGATGTCGCACCGATCGGTATCGGAGCCCAGGCGCACCTCGAGGCCTTCAAAAGGGCCAAAGCGGGTGCCACCGAATTCCGGTGTCAGGCGCAAATAGGTGGTGAGTTCGTCGTCGTACATGCCAGCTTGGGTTTGTTTCTGTTGTGATGCTATCACCGCGCTCATGGCTTGGGGTGGTATGGTCAGTTTCAAAGCCCCTGTGGACGCTCGACGGAATCCCTGTGAACATTTTTCTCATCCCGTACACCTGGTACCGGCATCTTGCGATGGCCTTCTGGTGCGCTGCGTGGGGATTGATGGCGTGGGCAGCAGTGCTGACCCTGTTGGTGAAATTCTCGCTGGGTTGGCATCCGGCGCTGGATGGCTCTGTCCTGATTTGCGCGTTGGCTGGAACCATCGCGTTCGCCTCGATCGCGGGTGAGGCGGCGCTGCGGCGTCGATCGGTGTTTCAGAGTTCCTGGCGTTTGTTGCTGGCGACTGGACTCACCGTGGGCCTCGCGATGGCCGGCTACTGGTTCTGGACGGAGGTATTCAATCGGGTGGTCTTCTCCGGTCAGATGGCTACCGATGCGGTTGATATTTCGTTGGTGAGTCTGCGGTACCGCATTGGCGTGTTTGCATTGGCAGGCTTCGCCAGTGGGCTTGGCCCCATGATTCTTCGTCGTGGCTCCGGTTGGTTCAACCACTTGGTCGGGGGTGTGGCATCCGGCCTGGCAGGCGGCTTGATCTGGCACTTCATGAACTACCAGGGGCGGGGCTCGGACCTTTATTTTGCAGGAGCGGGAATGGGCCTTGGTTGGGGCTTTGTTCACGGCTTGTTGTGTTGGGGTATCCCCGATGAGTTGTACGCAGGCTGGTTGCGAGTCATGTCGTGGAATCGGTACTCTCGTCGCATTCCAGTCGACGCGCTGGATGGTGCACCGACCGAGCGTTTTGTTGGACACTTTACGAGGGGGCTGGACCTGTTTTTGCCAGTGGAAGACGCGGTCATGGAGATGCACCTGTCTGTGGCAGTGGATGAAAAGCAGCGGTACTCCGCACGGGGCCTGAGCTTGCAGCCGACCCGGGTTCAGCGTTTTCTTGAACGAATCAACTTGCAGTACGACCCACGACGTCCGGCTCCGCTTCAGACACGCCTGTCCTCCGGCGACAGAATTGAGCTGGGGGACTCGGGTACCGAGCTTGAGTTTGTGATGCTCCCCAAGGAGGAACAGTGAAGCATTGGCTTCCAATCCTTCTGAGTCTTGCCTTTGGGTGTGAACCAAACCTCACGTCGATTCCCAATACCACTACGCGGGTGGGCCAGGCCGAGGTGGTGGATGGAACCGAACTGGAGCTTCGGATATTTACCACCTTGTCTGAATGTAGGGCCCGTGTTCAGCCCGCCGATGTTGGCCTCTGTATGCCTTATGTGGACCGGGCGAACGGTGAAGTTCGGGTGGGCTTTCAGTTCCGGTTGGACAGCGATGTCTTCCCGCTTCCTTTGTCTACAGAGCACATCAAAGTCGGCCACCTGGGGCGAGAACTTCAGGGGGGTGGAGCGAACTCCGTCACGATCATTCCCCACGATCCGATGCAGGCGCCCCAGTTGTTCATTTTGTTGATCGATGGGTCTTCATCGATGGCACAGGCTGGCCGGATGGAGAAAGTGCGAAAGGCCCTGTTGCTGCCAGAGGTGGTCGAGGCTTTCTTTCCGGTAGACGTCAAGACTGGCGTCGTGGTCTTTCAATTCACCGATGGCAAGCCGCGGCCATTGGGTGGGCGGCTTCAGGTGCTCGAGACCCCCCGGCAGTTCAAGAGAAAGATTCGCGAAATGCGCCCATTGTCTGGGTACACCCACTTGTACAGTGCGATCACATACGCAACGGGCGAGTTTCTTGAGCGGCAGGACATACAGGACTTGCTGACCCAATTTGAGATGACACCCACGGTGGTCGCCCTGACCGACGGCTTCAACAACATGGCTCGGGCCGACACCTGTGGAACCAACGCGAAGCGACTGAGCACCCTGCTCAAACACCTGGAGATGGTTCGGGCGCCCGAGAATGGTCTCGACCCACGGCGTCGCCCGAGCGTCTACACGGTGGGCCTCGGTAAGCCCTTGCGTGCTCAGTTTGACCTCCCACGGGATGCCAGCTCTTCGGTGAGTCCCCGGGCCCTGTGTGGTCGCAGGTTTCTCAATCGACGGATTGACGGAGACCTGGAGACCCAAGGCATCGACAACGCCAGTCTGGATTGGATAGCGAAGGTAGGCGGCGGTGCCAGCTATGTGCGGCAAGATCGGAATGGCTTAGGCAAGGCATTCCAAGGGGCCGCAGCGGCCAGGTACCACTGGTTTGAGGCGCGCTACCGTATTCACCCCTATTATCTTCGCCGGAGCTTTAAGACGACGCTCCGGCTGGTGTCCTTTGCCACTGCCGAAGCCAGCGTGGAGATTCATCCTTCCGCATGGCTGGATGCGCCACCTGGAGTCAAAGGTGAAGGTGGCTGGACCGAGCGGCGGCCATTCCAGTCGATTTTCGTTTTGCTGCTGCCAGTCTTGGGCTTGCTGTTTTCTCTATCGTACCTTGGAGCCGCGACCTACCACGCCAAGCGTGCGATGTTTATGCGCGTACGACGCCCCAAGAGCCGCAAGACTCCACCGCTGTAAGCAAAAACGTGCTTCGCCGTTGCCTGCACACAGTTGGTGGTGGTTGCTGCGGACAAACCGGTCGCGTAAGCTTCCAAGAGAATTGAGCGTCAAGGGGACTGCGTGAGTCAAAGCATCGGAAACTACCAGGTCATTCGACAACTCGGCGAAGGCCATTACGGCAAGGTGTTTTTGGCCGTAGGCGAGGTGCCTGCCCGTGGGCCCATTCCTCCTCGACGGAGGGTGGTCGCCATCAAGACGCTTCGGGAAGACGCAGAACCCGAAGCCCTGTCTCTCTTGCTTCAGGAGTTTGCGCTTCTCGACCAGGTAAAGCACCGAGGCGTCGTGCGGGTGTTCGAGTACATTGAGGACGCGAACGCGGTCGTCATGGAGTACATCCATGGGGTCTCATTGCAGATGGTGCTGGACGAGCTGGAGCGGGCCCGTGAGCAGGTGTTTACCGAGGCGGTCATAGAGATTGGGTGTGAGATCTCGGATGCGCTCTATCAGGCCTTCACCACCCCCGGAGACAACGGGGACCCATTGCAGCTCGTTCACAGGGACATAAAGCCAGCGAACATCATGCTTACGCCCCAAGGCGAGGTGAAGGTTCTCGACTTCGGTCTGGCCCGCGTGGACAATGCTGATTTTGCCAAGGACAACAGCGAGCGTATCCGTGGCACGCCCATCTACATGGCGCCCGAACAGGCCAGAGGCGAGGCCGTGGGTCATCCGACCGATCTGTTTGCCCTTGGTTTGATTCTGTACGAGTTGCTCATGAAGCAGCCCGCCTACCGTGTATCCATGGATGCTGCAGACCCAGTCGCGGCGATCTTCCGTGCGATCGAGAAAGGGGACGTCCATCAACAATGTGGCGAGCTTGAGCGGCGTCTTCCAGGGCTGGGCCCAATTGTGAGCAAGCTGCTTCAGTCTCGCCCGCAGGACCGCTTTCGGGATGGTCAGGGCGTGTTGGTTGAGCTTCGCGGCCAGTTGTACCGGGATCGCGGTGCTTATCTGAAAGAATTCTGCGACTTCTTTTTTGGGTCGATCCACACCATGAGCCCGACGCCAACGGTGGATGATTTCACCAGTCTTGGGCCGGCCATTTCTTCCGGTTCTCGAAAAAGACAATCGATCGAGGAGAGGCTGCGGGCATCGATGGCGATGGACTCAAAGGCGAGGAAGACACTGGAGGGTACTGCCGCTAGAAAACCTCGAACACCGACTTCCGGCCCAAAGGCTCAGGAGTTCAAGCCTGTGGGCTATGGGGCCGCCTCGGACCTCAGTGCCAAGGTCAAGACGGTTGGTGAGCGGCGTCCCGATGAGACGGGAATGCTCGTCATGGAATCGATGTCGGGTGCCGATGAACGGGACGTTGCTTCCGATGCAAACTCGACCGAGTTCTGGGCCATACCCACTCCAAAGGCCGAGCGCGCGAAGCCAGCCGGTCCGCCACCGCCATCGTCCGGAGCCATGGGTGGTCCGCCGCCGCCGCCATCCGGGGGCATGGGTGGTCCACCTCCGCCTCCGCTGTACCAAAGTGGAAGCGGGCAGCCTCCAGGCCCCGTGGGCCCGGCGATTCAGGGCCCTGTAGCCACCTCGTCTGCACCCGCTAGCAATACGCCATTTAAGGCGTCCACATCTGCTGGTGGCCTGAACCCAGAGGAGCAGCGGGTCCAGTCCAACCGAGTGTACGCAATTGTTTTTGGAATGTTTGGGCTGGTGTGCTTGGCTGTGCTGGCCTTGGTGTTCATTGGGATAGGCAAGGACGATTCTTCGGCTGACGCTGTGGCCCAAGAGACCACTTCTCCCCCACCTCGGGTAGAGCGAGAGCGACGCAATCTCGACGACACAGGCATGAAAGCCCCTCCACCTGTTCGCACAACCAAGCGTCCGCCTCGCAAAAGCAGCGGTGCCGGTACTGGCGGCGGTACCGGTGGTGGAAAGCCCA
>CAWVVG010000309.1:0-4741 GCA_963932775.1 uncultured bacterium | reverse complement strand
TTGGGTACAGCCTCAGCCTCAGTCCTTGCTCCAAAAACGGGCGATGATCTTCGGGGAGAGGTGCTGGTGCTCGGCGGTGCGGATGATGGGGTGGTTCGGTGGGGTATCGATGGAGCCTGGGTCAGTGATTCACGCTATCGACGGGAGTTCGGGCAGGGGTATCTGGACCGGCAGCAGACTGTGGTTGAGCGCCTTGCTGTGGTGGGCCACGGCCCCATTCGGGTCGAATCGGACACCTATGATGACTCGCCGGTTCAACGTCCGGTCGGTGCGGTCTTGTCGCTCCCGGGAGAGGCCCTCGGGCCGGTGGCTGTATCCGCGCTGATGAGGCTCGACGGTTTGGAAATAGACGGCACACATGTGGGCCGAGGTACCGCAGAGGCAAAGGCCACCTCCGGGCTCAGGTTGGGGTGGTTGGACTTGTCCGGTGAAGCGGGAACATTGGCCACCCAGCTAAGGGGTCGAGATCCGTTTCTTCGGGCGTCCACTGCGGGCCAGGCCCTGGTGGCGCACTGGTCTGATGTGGGAGGGAAGCGGGTGGTGTCTTCCACCGGCTTGAGGGCATCGAGGGTTGCCACTGAGGGGATATTCGATGACCCACTGGACTGGGTCAAGCCATCCCCAGCATGGGGGATTGGTCCGGTGCATGAGTCCACTGTGGTTGGGCAAAATGGGGTTCCATTTCGGATGCACATTGCGCTGCCGTGGACCCAGTGGGGCCTCCAACCGCTGGCGAGTGTCGATTGGGACCACAATGGCTTTGTGGTCATGGCCCACGGTGACACGAAGCTGCAGGCTGGCCGATTCGGGTATCAGGATGAGGTCCTGACGGTCATGCTGGGCTCTGCGCACCAATATGACTTGTGGGCTGCCACTGGTGATGTCTCCACACTCATCACGGATGGCTGGCGGGCCGGGTGGGGCGGGCTCGTCGACTTGCTGGACCATCGGATCCTGCGCCAAGGTCCTACCTTGGCCTGGGACTCCGCTTGCGATTGCCTGGGTCTTTCCGCCTCGGTGGAGTGGGCAGAGGACATGGGCGGACCCACCGCTTTGCTTCGGGTAGACCTGCAGCCGAAGCCGCCAAGGGATAGGGGAATTCGATGAGCGAGCCCATCATTGGAAATGACGACATTCGAGGCCGGTTGGCTGAACTGGTCCTGTCTGACCGACTGCACCCATGTCTGGTCTTTGAGGGTCCTGTAGGACTTGGCAAGGGGCTCACCGCAACCTGGCTCGCTGAGTTCGCAAACTGTGAGAAATCAGACCCAGCGCAGCGACCTTGTGGAGGCTGCTGGTCTTGTCGACAAATTCCAAAAGATCAGCACCCAGATGTGATCCGAGTTGGCGTCGACCCCAAGAAGACGGCGGCCATCATTAGTGTGGGTCAAGCCCGTGAGCTGCACAAGCTGCTTATGGTGAAGCCTTTTCATGCCCGCCGGCGGTTTGTCATTTTTGACCCGGCTGACGCCATGACCACCGAGGCGGCGAACGCGCTGCTCAAGACCTTCGAGGACCCGCCAAGCCAGACCCATTTTATTTTGATTACCGGTGCGCCAGCGTCCTTGCTGTTGACCGTTCGTTCTCGCTCCCAGCGCATTCGCTTCTCGCCGGTAGCGGAAGATGAACTCGTCGCGTGGCTCACACAGCGCGGTGTGGCCAAACCCATGGCGGCGGCTCGCCAAGCTGAGGGCTGCCCTGGTCGTGCCTTGGCCCTCGATTTGGGTGGTGTGGATGAGTGGCGGTCGAATCGCGATGAGTTTCTCAATGCGATGAACGCCGATGTCTCTGAGCGCTTTAAGTACACCGAGCGCATGGTCAGAGGGGACCGCAGCAAGTGGGTTCCGAAGCTGGATCTGACCTTAGATGCTGTCTCATCAATGCTGCGAGACGCGCTGAGCGTGAGCCATGGAGGAACCATTTACTACAATCCGGATCGCGCGGCGACCATACAGGACTGGGCCGATGCCCTGGGTCCTGCGGGAGTGGCGGCCACCTCGGTGACCTTATCGGAAGGCCGTGAGCGGCTCGATCGGTATGTGAATGGGCGACTCGTACTGGATACAATTATTGCGCAGCTGGGTGCCCGGCTGGATGCAGGGAGGGCTCATGCCACTGTTTGATTCCCACTGTCACTTGGACGTGGATGCTTTTGATGGAGCCGATGGGGTAGACGCTGCGGTCCAGCGCGCCCGTGATGCTGGAGTCCTCAGGATGCTCGCCATTGGGTCTGGATATGGGTTTGACTCTGCACCGCGAGCGGTTGCAGTTGCGGACCGTCACCTGGATGTGTGGGCTTCTGTAGGTGTTCATCCTCATGACGCCGCGCTGTGGAGCGATGAAGGGTGGGATGTCCTGAAGACACTCGCGGCCAACAAACGAGTGGTAGCGATCGGCGAAATGGGCCTCGACTTTCACTACGACAACTCACCCCGAGATCAGCAGCGGGACGTCTTCCGAACGCAGATTCGCTGGGCAAAAGAGCTACACAAGCCGATCATTATCCACGATCGTGAGAGTGCGGGCGAGACCATGGCAATTCTCGATGAGGAGAAGGCCTGGGAGGGGCGGGGAGTGGTCTACCACTGCTTCACTGGCAATGTGGCCACAATGGAACAGATCGTGGAGCGGGGAGGATTCGTGTCCATTCCAGGCATTGTGACCTTCAAGAATGCTGCCGACATGCGGGATGTCGCCACATTGGTTCCTCTCGACCGATTTTTTATTGAGACCGACAGTCCCTTTCTGACCCCAGTTCCATTTAGGGGCAAACGCAACGAACCAGCCCGGGTGGGGCTGGTCGCAGCAAAAGTGGCCGAACTCCGAGGAATCCAGCCTGAACAAGTCATTCAGGCGACTTGGGAGAATGCGAACCGATTTTTCGGTATCGCCTCCGACTAAGCCTTGGTGGCCTTCGCCTGATCCGGAGCGTTCCTGTCGGCCGCTTCGGTGTGCACAGGGAAGCTCGGGGTGGTGCCCTGACGACGGACACGCTTGGAGTCCTTGCCTGCGTTTTTACGTCGGGTTTTGCGCTTGAATTTCGTTTCTTGTGTGCGACTGGCCATGACGGCTCCTTACGATTGAGACGTCCGTAGCTATTCGAGACGCGGTGTCGTGTCAACACCGCTTGGTGACCAGTAACTTCTTGTGGTACACCCTAAGCTCATGGAGAGGCTTATGTTGGGCGGTTCATCTGCAGTATTTTGGCTCATTTTTGGGGGGTGCAAGTTGTTCGGAACGATCAACGAGGCACGGGACTTACTCGACGACCCGATCACCATGCAGGGTTGGTATGTGGGCGTAGATCCCCCGCCTGGGGTGGACCTTTCGGGCAGCGCCCTTAATGTCGGCGCTCAGGCTCAGGCGTGGGTACAGCGAACAGATACCACCGGAATCAATAGCATCGACGGCGCGGAAGTCAGTCTGATGTCTGACCGAAAGGGAAGTGTTGCTCTCACCCAAGATGGTGAGACCTGGTTGGCAACCGGTCAGGATGGTCTCGACTATGTCGAAGAAGACGAGATTAAATTGATCGTCGACTACGGCGGTGAGCGGGCCAGCATCAGCATGGAGACACCGGTGGGCGCAGTGGTCGATATTCCGGAGACACACACAGGGGGCGTCAGCTTGCGGATCGACATCCGTGATCAGGGCTTCGATAACGGCGGTGTCCTGGTCTATGACCTGACAAATATGGTCATTCCAGGGTCTGGTGGCTTCTCGGGTCTGGTGTTCCAGTCGGACTACGATGTCCAAAAGCCCATCGATCCAGACAATCTGGTGATCGATGTGGATGGGGTCATTTTCGAGTCAGGGCGCCTGTACGCCGTAGGTGTCCTCGGCATGATTGCTTCGGAACAGAATCACATGTCTGGGCTCAATGACTTTGGAAGTGGCATGGCCTCAGGGCTTGCCGTCTTCCACTTGGTCTCGACCCTGAACTAATGGACCTCGAGCAGTCCTGGCATCATTGCGGCCACTCCGCCATCGGCGACAATGCGGTCCAACAGGAGCAGCGTCTGTAGTGGGCGCCGGAGGGAGCGGGGCACCGCGGCTGCAGAGAGGCGCGCCTCTTCCGGCCCCGTACCGCCCAGTTCTTCAACCAACTGCTCAAAGAAGTCTTTTCGCTTGGGCAGGCGATCGATTCCGTAGTTTTCGCCGATAGCAGCGAGCTCGGCCGCTGCTGCGATGGCATCATCCAGGCTTCCAAGTTCATCTACCAGGCCATGTTCCAGGGCTTGGCTACCGGTCCACACTCGCCCTTGGGCCACCGCGTGAACCGCTTCCTTGGTCATGCCCCGGCCATCCGCGGCCTTGGTGATGAACACCTCGTAGAAGTGCTCGAGAAAGCTCCGAAACAGCGCCTGATCTTCAGGGTCGAAGTCTTCCATGGTCGACAATAAGTCTGAACGGGCTCCACGAGAAAACTCAAATTGACTCATCCCAGCCTTGGCGAGGAGCCCGGCGAGGTTCATTTTCCCGCCGAACACGCCGATGGAGCCTGTGACTGTGGTGGTTTCCGCGAAGATGCGGTCGGCATTCATGGAGATGTAGTACCCACCGCTGGCGGCATAGTCGCCCATGCTGACCACGACTGGTTTGGCCTCCTTCAGGATGTTGATGGCCTGCCAGATGTCATCGCTGGCCTGGCCACTGCCGCCAGGAGAGTTGACCCGAAGAACGACCGCATCGACGCTATCGTCCTCTGCGAGCTTCTTGATATCTCGGCTGGTGGAGACGG
>CAWVVG010000308.1:0-4748 GCA_963932775.1 uncultured bacterium | reverse complement strand
AACCGAAACAGCTGACCTGCAGCAGCCCAACCAAGCACCTCAGGCCTCCGAGGAGTGCGACCGCTGTGCAGCCAGGGTTCCGAATGCATCAAGCGACGGGATGACAACAATGAAAACACCAAGCCAAGGCCACCGGCGAGCACAGTAGAGAACACGGCCAGGGCGATGGTAGGCTCAATCGCAGCGCTCCAGCGACCACCCAAGACATCCCCCACCCAGGATACAAAACCAACCCCATCGGGTGGGGCGACATCCCCAAAAAAGCGCGCGAGATTGCCCAAGCGACGGGGCCGAAGAAGGTCCATCAGGGAGACATCGCAGACAAGCCAGACCGAGACCAGCCCCACCGCCATCACCCAGATCGAGCCCGTGACCACCGGACGGGTCGGACGAGCCCCATACAGATCCTCAATGGCGCTAGACCGAACACTCATGTCAACACCAGCCCGCGACGCACCGAGGCGCTCCAGCGCTCGACCAAGGCCATCAGCCCAATCAAGGCATAAAGGTAAGCCCAGACCTCACCAAAATACAGATTCTCCATCGACTTTTGGATGAAGTATCCGAGTGTGGGAAAGCCAAAGAACCCCATTACTGCCGAGGACCTGAGCGCACACTCGAAGCGAAAAAACACGTACGAGATCAACCCAGGCACCGCCCGAGGAACCACCCCCAACAACAGGGCCTGAGATCGTCCTGCACCCAGGGCTCGAAGGGCATCACCCGCCTCCGCGGGCGACTCATCGATGAGCTCTCCAAATACCTTGGCCAGGGTACCTGCTGCCGGAATCGCTATGGCCACAACCGCGGTAGCCGGAGACAAGCCAAAAGCCGCAAGCAGAACCATCGCCCATATCAGCTCATGAATGGAACGCATGGCCGCCACCACCAATCGAACGGCTCCAAAACCCATGCCTCCCCAGCACCGCTCAGCGGCCAATATGCCCAGAGGAAGACCCACAGCCAGCGCCAAGCCCATTGCGGCCAAAGCAAATTTCAGAGTGGCAAGAACCCCATCGACGACCATGGGCCACATCGCTTGCCCGGTGCCATCTTCAGTCCTAAAAGAGGGGGCAAGCGCGGAACCAAAGAAGTCCGCCACAACCGAGACAGGGCCGCTGCGAGCCCCCATCGACGACCATCCCAAGTCGAGCGATATGGCCGCCAAGACCGCAGCGAAGACCATGAACACCAGCACCCTTGTTCGGGGTCCTAAGGCCTTCACGTGCCACTCAAATCGTACAGCCGCTCATAGGCTCCGGCTGGGACGTCGCGGGCGCGTGCATCAAAGAGCACCAATCCATCGCGAAGTCCAATGACCCGATCAAAGTGGGTCTGGGCCAGACCAAGGTTGTGCAAGCTCACTGCCAGCGCCCAGCCCTCTTCTGCTGCGAGCTTGGTGAGCAAAACAACCAACGCTTCGGCACGGGCAGGGTCAACACTGGCCACAGGCTCATCCGCCATGAGTATCTGTGGTTCCTGGAACAAGGCCCGAGCAATGGCCACCCGCTGCCGCTCGCCACCCGAGAGTTGATGGGTCCAAGAGAACAGCTTCTCCTCAACACCCACCCGACCCAGCAATCGATGAACTTCTTCCGTGATGTCCCGACTGGGAAACAGTACCGCCAACAAAGAAGCCAACAATCCCTGCCGCCCCACACGACCCGTGAGGACGTTCTGGATCACCCGATAGTTCGGCACCAACTGATGGTCCTGATGAATAAAGCCCACTCGACTTCGGAGTGCCTTTATTTGGGCGGGGGCCGCCTTGGATGTGTCGACACCTTGTACAATCACCCTGCCAGACGTGCAGCGTTCGGCCCCAGACATCAGGCGAAGCAGGCTGGTCTTCCCCGCTCCACTGGGTCCCACAATGGCCACGCATTCACCGGGCCCGATCTGCAAGGATATCGGCTTAAGCAGCTCGGCCTCACCGATCACAAGACCGGCACCGATGAGGTGAATTGATGGTTCGTCAGACGCCATTCAGCGGACCATTCTCAGCTGCTTGGCCACATCTTCGACCCGTTCAAAGTCGGTATTCTTGGCAGCGATAATGGCGGATCGTGGAAATGCGTCCAGTAGATTCGGATCCGAAATGCCCACCAGTGCAGCCTGTAGCTTGTCGGTAAAGCCCACCCCAAAGGTGGTCTCTAAGCTCGGATGGGCGGTGAAGTTGTAGTCGGGGTAGCTGGGTGTCTCCCAGATTATCTTCGCCAGTTTTGGGTCCACCGAGCCTCGCTCAACAAGCGCATCATAGGCCTTGTAGGAAAGCGCTCCCGCTTGAACAGCACCACTCTCCACCATCTTCGCAGTTTTGTCGTGGGAGCCTGAAAATCCTGGCTGTTGAGCGAAAAAATCAGCCGGACTGAGCCCCGATTCCTCGCGGATAAAGAACTCCGGCATGAGGCGACCCGAAGTGGAGGCATCCGAACCAAAGGTGAAACTCAAGTCTCGGATGGCACTAGGAAACTCCTTCGAGCGCTCGAGATCAACGCTCTGATGAACAATAAAGTACGACCGATATTCGGGGTCTTCCGCACCTTGAGCAATGGCTCGGGCTCCCGGCACAGCTGCGCGGGCCTGGACTCCTGTGAGCCCACCAAACCATGCCAACTGGATGTCATCGCCCTTGAACATCTCGACCACAGCCGTGTAGTCGGTGGCTGGAATGTATTCCACTGGCACACCAAGTACGCTGGAGAGGTGTGCACCAATGGGATCAAACTTCTGCTTGAGCAGCGTGGTGTTTTGGTCCGGAATGGCCGAAAATCGAAGGGTGACGGTTTCCGTCTCTGGGGAGGACCTATCGACACCACAGCCGCTCAGCAAAAATGCCAAAAAGGAAACAGGAACGCTCATACTAATCTGCCTTGGCACCCTCAGCGCCAAGGTGTACCTCAACGAAAAGCGTGCAAAAAATCGACCCAGACCCGCTGGGCGAACAGTGTGTTTCAACGAAAGGGACGCTTCATCATGAAGTCAGTAGACCACACCGCAGGTCGACCTCGTGTCAAAATCCCGATCGATCCCGTCAGCCTTGCGGGCCACATCCTGCAACGTTGAGGTCCACGGATTGAACCCGTGAGAGTGGCGGAGGCTCAATGCCCTCCCCCGCCATCCGAGCAAACCCATCGGCGTCCACTAGCGTCGCACCGGCCTGATAGACGACCCGCCGAACAATGCCGCAACGGTGACCAATCCCGTGGCCAGTTTTTTCACACTCGACATGAGCGCTTTCTAAGCTCTGGACGTCAGTGCCGTCTTGATCGGCTACACTAAGTAAGTAGTGGGGGTTCATGTGCGTTGTTTTCTATGGATTATGATCGGTGCAACATCATGCTCGGAGTACCAATTCAAAGCGGAGGGCGAGGCATACCCCGCCCGGGATGACACCGGCTCGGATCGGAGCGACATGGACGATACCGGCGATGCCGAAGACCCCTACGACTTCACCTGCCCTGAGCCGAACACAGCCCGTGGCACCGAAGACGTGGACAGCACCTGCCTTATCGAGGTCACGCCTGGGGGATTCACCCCGGTGATCGAGTGGGCGGACGCCAGTCCCGGATCCTCCTATGCAACCCCCGCCGTTGGATCGCTGACCGATGACGATGGCGACGGCGATGTAGACGGCGATGACATGCCCGACGTGGTCATCGTCGGTATCTCCGGCCTCATCACCGCACTCTCTGGCGACGGTTCTGGAGTGATCTGGTCCACCAATATCGGGGGTTCTGAGCCATCATCGGCGGCCATTGGAGACATCAACAACGATGGGCGACCCGAGGTAGTGGTGACCGGCGGCAACGGATTCTTCGCTTTCGAGGGCGCAACTGGAGCGTTGCTTTGGAGCAATTCCACCACCGGTCTGGGCGGCATCGGAGTCTGTGGCGGAGTCGGAATCTACGACCTCGACGGCGACGGAAATGTTGAGATCGTTCAAGGGCGAATCATTGTAAATGGGGCCGACGGTAGCCTGCGCGGTGCCGGCAGCTTCGGCTCCGGGACGGGATTTCCCGGTGGAACCTACGCGGGTTTCGGAGTGGCGGCCGACATCGACCAAGATGGTGACCTCGAGGTAGTTGTCGGCAACGCACTGTACGATGCCGACGGAAACACAATCTGGCACAACGGTCAATCCGATGGCTTTGTCGCAGTCGGCAATTTCGACGACGATGACTTTGGTGAGATTGTCGTCGCGGACGAGGGCGTTGTCCGCCTTCAAGACGACGATGGCACAGTGATCTGGTCAGCAAACTTCACGGGCAGCCGCATCGGGCCCCCCACGATTGCTGACTTCGACGGCGATGGCATGCCAGAGATCGGCGTGGCAGGCAACGGTGTGTACATCATGATTGAGACCGATGGAACACTGGCCTGGTCCAACTCCGTGCAGGACTACTCATCGGGCTTCACCGGATCCTCCGTCTTCGACTTTGAAGGGGATGGGGCCGCTGAGGTCGTCTACGCCGATGAAAACGATGTGTGGGTCTTTGATGGTGCCACGGGTGCCGTCAAGCTTCAGGAGAGTGCTCATTCCTCGACCACATGCAGCGAATACCCGGTTGTGGCAGACATCGACCTGGATGGGCAAGCGGAGATCATCTACGCATCGGCTGCATACAGTGGGTCAGAGACAGGGGTGACGGTCATCGGCGACCTCGATGGTTCATGGATGCCGGCACGGCCAATCTGGAACCAACACTCCTACGACATCACCAATGTAAATGACGACGGCAGCATTC
>CAWVVG010000307.1:0-4758 GCA_963932775.1 uncultured bacterium | reverse complement strand
CTGCATCGGCGTCAGCATCGGCTTCTTCGGCAGTGTCTGGCTTCTCTTCTTCTCCCCCATCGCAACCAACAGCCAAAGGAATCATCAACAACGAAATCAGCGCCAAACGCATACAGCCTCCCGAGGCATTGAGTCTACACCAGGAACGGCCCAAGCGGGCTCAGGTGGCGGTACCCCTCATCAGCGGGCAGCACCGCCACCACATCGGGCATGGGTCAGCCGCCACCGCCGCATGGTGTAGGCTGGGTCTCCAAACCTATGGAGGACACATGGTTACATCACGCTTTCAACTTGGACTTATCGCTACACTGGCTGTCGGCTTCGGCTTCTCACTCGCATCGTCGGAGGCCATTGGATATCCGGCGGGGGCGGCGGTCTCGTTGGGGTCGAATCCGGTGGTGTCCGCAGGTGGGCAGCTTGTGGGCTCGGACAGTGCAACACCGCTTACGGCCCCCAGCGACTCCAGTCTGGTGATCACGAGTGTGATCCTGTCCGCCTCGGATACGACCTCAAACTGTATGGCCAATTCAAGTGTCACACTCAGTGACGGGACCGACGACCTTGCACGGTTTGCTGTGGGCCTGAGCCGACCGTCGTCCTACTATTCGAACCATCAGCCCATCATGGTTGCCAATATGCCATCTGGCATTCACATTCCCGCAGGTGAAACGTTGACCATGACGAGTCTTCAAAACTTCAACGAGTCCTGCTCTGGTGGTCACTTGAACATCGAGTACACGGTGTCGGGGTATTACGCCCAGCCCTGACGAACTGTCGGTGGGCTCATTCCACAGCGTAGGCGAAGGACGGTTCATCGGCCGTCAACACACCGGTCTCGGCATCAAAGTCCAGCAGCCGCACCCGCCACATGGCGGAAGCTGTGCCGTCGGCGTGGTGGTCGATGTGAAAGCCGCCGCCCCAGCCCAGGGGACTCGGGTAGCTGCCCAGCTCTGTGATGGTGCTGGGGGCCTCGTCGAGGTGGAGTTGGACGCCAAAATACATGTCTTCGTTGTCATATCCACCGGACCAGTATGTGTGTGGGATGGCCCCTGGCGCGGTGTACATAAAGAGGTCTCCACCGTATCCCCACTCGGCCAGTTGGTCGGGGTTGTAGGGTACAACGGTCCACAGCTCTGGGGCGGTGACGGTGAGTGTCGTGCCGTCGAAGTCTTGGGCCGCGGGCTGGGTGACGTAGGGGCCCGGGACGAACAGTCGAAAGGCCGGGTCGCCATAGACGATTTCGGTGTCGATGGAGTAGCGCATGGCGGAGGAGTCATCGTCGAGCCAGTGGACCATGGCGTCGTTGATGCCGTGCTTGAAAGACTCACCGAGGGTCTGACCGTCGAGGAGCTGGTTCCACAGTGACACCTCGATGATGGTGTTGTAGGCGATGGAATTTCGAGCGGCGCCGACGAAGGCCACAATGCCCTGGCCGAATAGGTGGTCGACGATGCTGCGCTGGTCATCGCGCAGCAGGTCCATTCCGCCGACGCTGCAGCCGCGAGAGACGGTGATTGCGGGGGCAAAGAGGGTCGTCGTAGTGGTGTCGACGGCGTGCCCCAAGACCTGACAGTACGAGTGGTCCTTGTGGAGGAATGCTGCAATCTCGAGAGAGCCTGCTGTCTCGATCTCGTCTTGGGTGAGGTGTCTTGGCTCTTCGAAGTCAACGTTGAGGTTGAGGGCCCGGAGCTCGTCGAAGCCCCACAGCCCGGCTTCGACGATGTTGTGCTCCCAGTGGCCGTCCTGCAGGCGGTCGTACTGAGCGGTGCGGGTGGCCGTTGTGGAGAGCTCCTCGACGGTGTCGCCCACGATACGACCGATTCCGATGTCAATGAAGGCGTCATCGTCGGTCTGGGCGTAGGGCAGGTCGGAGACCGGTTGCTCCTCGAGGGGGTTGTCGAAGATGGAGGGCTTGCGCATCTGCGGGAGGGCGTCGTGAGCGCCCACGATGGCCAGGTGTACGGGGGGCGTGCCCAGCTGAGCGTAGACGTCGGTCAAGATGGGAAGGACCGGGTGGGCGCCGCCGTCAGCGACGACCAGGGTGGGCATAGGGATGGCCACCGGAATGGCCAAGCCACCGTTGTTGGCGGCGTACATGGGCGCCATCATGGATGCTTTTTGCGACCGGCCGCTCGAGCGGTCGTTCACGTTGGTGACGGCCAGATAGCTCACGCTGATGTCGCGGCTTGTCGTCCATGCGAGGGTCTCGTTGACGCCATTCAGTGCGGTGTGATCCGCAGTCAGGCTAGGCGGCGCCATGTCCACACCGAGGCTAAGCATGTCAGCACCCAAGCCGGTGGCGAATGACTCCAAGGCTCCCAGATCTTCACCCGCGATGAGCAGGGGCGAATCAATGCGGGCGGCGAGTGAGGCGCCCAGGATACCGGCTGAGTAATCTCCCTCGTGTACCACCACCGCGTGGCTGGCGATGTCCCAGGTCGACCCAGCGAGTGCGATGGACCACGTCTGCGCACTGTCCCCAGCCAGTTGGATCACATCGCCCTCCGCATCGATTGCGGGGTCGACCGTGGTGATGAGCGTCTCAGCACCCAAGCGGTCGATCAAGTCCTGAGTGCCGGGTTTCAGCTCGGTCATGTTCTCGACAGCGAGCACCGCGGGGGTACCGCCGTTTAGTTGCGTACTGGCTGGAATGGCGGCGAGAAAGGCCATATCGGTCCAGTCGGGTGCATCAGGAATCGCAAGCATGACCAGTACGGTCTCCTGTGGATCGGGCGGCTCGCCGGTCTCGTCAGGCTCGCCGGTCTCGTCAGGCTCGGCCGTATCTTCGGGTTCGTCGGTGATGTCCGTGTCGCCGGTGTCTGAGCCTGGACGCTGAGGATCATCTGTGGATGACTTGGCGTCGTCTGTGTCGCCGCAGCCTATTGTCAGTGCAGCAAGAATAGAGATCATCTTCATGGGGCCTCCCAGCACACCGGTATGCGCCGTAGTTTAGGGGAGATAATACCGGTTGTATCGACTAAAATTCTAACCTGTTGTTCGGAGCACCGGACTCGACTCCTCGTTTGGGTACCAGCAAGAATGGACATGGCAACACGTCAGCGTTTTAGCGGGCTTGGGGCGGGCCGTTGCTGTGGTCGACGGAGAACACTGTTGGTGACTGATTCGGTCTGCCTACGGGCCATCCAAAAGCTCAGTATAAGTGAGCCCTTGGGGCAGCCTTGTTGTCTGGCTGCCAGAGCAGCCCGTTCGAGACTGAGCGGTGTCAGTCCTCTCTTCTGCCTGTGATCAGCAGAGCGAGTCCCGCCAGAATGAATACAGGAAACATACTCTTGAGCGGACTGCCAGATGTAGAGCACCCCTTGGCGACATCCTCGTCGACGGGTCCGATGTCACTGTCGCCAGGGTCGTCATCACAGCACTCGACAAAGACGTCATCGCAGTCCGAGCCGGGTCCATAGAATGCACCCTCTGCATCCCAGCACTTCTCGGAGGTTGTCTCCGTGCACGTGCCATCAACGCAGCAGGCACCGAGGTCTGGATCTGGGTCTGTGGGCTCACACTCGATGTCAGGGTCTGTGCAGTCTGTGCCCACGCCATACCAAGTACCTGCTCGCTCCTCGCACTCCTCAATGGTGAGGTCGTAGCAGGTGTCATCCACACAGCATGCACCGGTGTCATCGATGGGGTCATCTACGGGGTCATCTGCAGGGTCGTCAGCAGGGTCGTCAGCAGGGTCGTCTGCGCATTCCACCATTGGGTCTGTGCAGTCAACGCCAACGCCGTACCACAGACCTGCAGCAGCATGGCAGTCGATGATGGTCCAGTCGTAGCAGGTGTCATCTACACAGCATGCGCCTGTTTCTGGGGCCTCTGGACACTCTACAAAGGCTCCAGAGCAGTCCGTTCCAACACCATAGAAGTAGCCGCCGTCGGTCTCGCAGGTGCCTGCATCCCACTCATAGCAGTAGCCATCGCTTGCACAGCATGCGCCTTCCTCCTCTGTCTCGCACTCGACCCATGGGTCAGAGCAGTCAGAGCCCGGCCCCCACCAGATCCCAAGCGCATCCTTGCAGGGTGAGTAGGCGATCTCGGAGCAGGTGCCATCGATGCAGCACGCGCCGAGGTCAGGATCGCCACCATCGGTGTCGGCATCGGCATCGACATCGCCATCGCCATCGACATCGCCATCGCCATGGCCATCGGCATCTTCATCGCTGTCAGCATCTTCATCAACGCTGCTCGTGACGCACTCAATGTAGGGCCCATCGCAGTCGGTTTCTTCACCGTAGAAGTACCCATCCAGGCGGTCGCACACGGCTGAAGAGGTCACTGTGCAGGTGGCGGCTGTGTCCTCACAGCATGCGCCATCTGCTCGCGCAGCACCCGTGAAGGCAAAGACAAAGAAGAGGATGTTCAGCATGATGGTCTCCAAGTTGGGCCACTATACCTCACGAGATGAGAATCTCTCGCGTTGCTGTGAAGCGTGGGGACCAACACGGAAAGTACAATATGTCCGGATTTAGGCATGAAGATCCGTCATGTCTGACACGCGAGATCCCCTGCTTGATAGCCGGAATGAGACCACCGAGTTCATTGCTGAGGGTGGCATGGGCACGGTGTACAAAGCGGTTCAGCGGACCCTGGACCGCACGGTTGCAGTCAAGTTGATCAAGGCATTCACAGGGTGGGGCGAGTGAGCTTCCGCGGGTCTTGGTGGCTTGAGGCTGGTGGGGGAGAGACGCGTGCGGGTCAATCCTTCAAACAGCGAATATAAAACCCATAGCTTTTATCCCTCAG
>CAWVVG010000306.1:0-4821 GCA_963932775.1 uncultured bacterium | reverse complement strand
CGCTGTTTTGCCGGGGCTGGCCTTTGAGGATTCAGCCGCGCTAAAGTCGGCACTTACTCCTCTATCAAAAGCACCCGATGTTCAATACGCGTTGGTATTCAATGCCGACGGTGAGATTGTCGCCCGTCATCCGGAAGGGGGCTCTCCATCGATAGGTCCCATCACTCCCAGCCCTACGGGTGAAGTACTTTTCTCAATGTCGGAGGACCTCCTCCATGCAGCACAGTCGATAAACTCACTCACAGGCCCTATCGGTACGCTTCAGATTGGACTGTCTCTCGAAGAACTAAAGAATGCACGAAGAGCCAACCAACACAGTGCAATTAAGATCACTGCCCTGCTGGGTACGGGGATTCTTCTGGGAATCATGCTTCTTGGTTTCGCGCTCACAAGACCCATCTTGTTGCTCACCCATGCCGCCGATGCTGTGGCTGGTGGAAAAATAGAGACCATTACGATTGAAAAAGGAGAGGGTCGTTCCGATTCTGCGAACGAGCTGGAGCGACTGACCCACAGTTTTTTCTTTATGTTGGAACGAATCCGCTCATCCCAAAGAGAAATTCAGTCTCAGGTGACGGTGGCTCACCAGGAGAGAAAGAGAGCCGAAGAAGCCCTCGCTCACCTCGAGACCACCCAAGACCAACTCATCAAGTCGGAAAAGCTAGCCAGTTTGGGCCAACTAATTGCCGGCATCGCCCATGAAATCAACACGCCACTGGGGGCGATTACGGCCAGTTCAGAGATCATTTCGGCCCGGTTGGAGGACACCTTTCGCGGCAATGCTGGACGCTATCAAGACCTCGACCAAGGCGGCCAGCAGGCAGTATTTGAGCTGCTGGAGAGCAGTCGGCAAGTGATCCGGGTTCAAGGCCGCCAAGGTAGAAAGATCCGGCGTGAGCTGACCGAGCGTCTCTCAGCGCGCAGTCCGGACGACGCGCGTGCACTGGCCGAAATGATGCTGGAATTGGGCTTTGAAAGCGACACTCCTTCCTGGTTAGCCACGCTGGCCCGCAGCGACCTGATGGATATCTTGCTGATAGCAACGGACCTTTCACCGCTCATGCGAAATGCCTCAAACGTCTCTCTCGCTGCAGAAAAAGCCAAGCGCATTGTCATGGCCCTCAAGACCTTTTCCCGCACAAGTAGCGACGCCGTAAGTACGCCCATTGACATAGGGAAGAGCATCCAGACGGTTCTCACACTGTACGAAAACCAAATGAAGCATGGAATGACGGTCGAGGTCCAACTGAAGTCCGACCTGATCATTTACGGCAACAGCGATGAGGTGTCGCAGATCTGGACAAACTTGGTTCAGAATGCCATTCAGGCGATGAAGGGACATGGAAAGCTGTGGATCACAAGCGCCGAGTCGGAGGCTGAAATCGAAGTCGCCATTTCCAACGACGGTCCACCCATTCCAGAGGAAATTATAGGCCAGGTCTTCGAGGCTTTCTTTACGACCAAGCCAACGGGTGAAGGCACTGGCCTCGGCCTGGATATCGTAAGGCGTCTTGTGGCGGGCCACGACGGCAGCATCTGGGTGGAATCCAACGACACGGTCACGACCTTTCATGTCATCTTGGCAAAGGGTTCCCCTGCCACACCCAGCGAGAGCCCCGACGAAGCCACCGCATAGCAGACAAGCACATGCCGGCTTGACCTCTATGACCAGCCTTCTCGGGGGATGCCATACCGGGCCCAATCAGGGCTGGGCGTAGTAGCCGGAGAGCGTGTAGTCCACATCGAATGAATCGATGCTCATGGACAAGGTCGACCCTGCTGGAACATGCACCCCACTTTTGAAGGCATGCTGGATGGGGTGCGGGCTCTGAAACGCATCGTCGTAATAGTCCTTTTGCTGGTAGTAGCGGAACGAAGCCACGTTGGTTCCATCTACGTACAAGCTGACCCGGGGACCGCAATTTATGCAGCCGTAGGTGAGAATCAGGTCGGACACGACCACATCCTGGTCGGCAGGCGCCGTGACGATGTCGGTGCTGCCCGTCCCCAAGTTCCCGCCTGTGCTCCACAGCGGATTCATTCCCATTGAAATGGCGCCCGCCGGATACCCAATGGCCTGAGACGATGCCAGGGAAAAGCCGAGCCCCACGGCGAGTGAAGCGATGAGTCCAAGTTGAAAGCGTGATGTGAGCATGGGTTCTCCAAGTGTTGAGGATGCAGTCTATACCAAAACACCTCCACCCAAACGGCGACGACCGAGTGGCTGGCTGCTCCAGGGGTGAACCGGCCGAGCCACGGTTTGGGCGCAGCGTACGGTTTGTGTGGAAGCCACGGTATCGCTCGACGAACCTGCTCACGCCGAGTAGAGGTCAGGATGTCATTTGACCATGAAAAGCGCTCCGCGGCCCGACTGCTCGATGCCATCGAGAACGGTAGCCTGCCTCCCGAACGGACCCTGCCGCTGCTTGTCGATGCGGACCCGGCACTGGTCTACATGATCTTTGCTTGGCTGCGGGTTCACTACCACGCTGGCCACTCCGCATCCGATGGAGTCTTGGGTCGCATCGTGCACCTGTGCAGCGAGAGCCCTAAGGTGGCCCGTATGGCCCGCACTGGAGAGCAGGACCCAATCGTGACGTGGTTTGAAGACGCGCACGAGTACCGCGACCTTGAACGCTCAGAGTTCATCTCTATGATTGTGGACAAGCTGGAAGGCTGAACAGATGGGCCAAGCAGACACGCCTGAGGGTCAGGGCTGAGCGTAATAGCCGGAGAGGGTGTACCGATATTGTTCGTGCCCACCGTATGCTCCCTCCCAGTTCAAGACGAGTGAGTCGCCCTGGGGCACGCGCAATCCGGATGAAAGCGTGCGATTCAGCGGCCGAGTGTGCGAGTCTTCGCCCGAAAAATACGCCAACCCGGTCCCACCCGAAAGCTGCAACTTCATGCGCCACCAGGCTGGCAGGTTGCTGCTCAGGCTGATGTCGGTGATGATTAAATCACCGTCGACCGCGGTCACAGCGGTATGGCTGCCAGAGCCCATATCGCCACCGATACTCCATACTGGGTTCGACCCCAGAGAGATCGTGCCCCCCGCCGGATACCCAATGGCCTGAGACGATGCGAGCGAGAATCCGAGACCCACGGCTAGGGTGGCGATTAGTCCAAGCTGAAAGCGTGATGTGATCATGTGTACTCCAGGGGGTTGGAGGCCGAGTCTACACCAAAACTGCTGTGGGCTTTCGGTGTCATACACTGCGACATGCCGCCTAAACGACGAGGCCGACCCGAGTCTTCATCGGCCAAAGAGCAGATACGCTTCACCGAGGCCGGAAGCCACAGTGAACAAGTCCGGCCGTCCATCGCCGTTGTAGTCCCCCACTCCGGCCACAACCCATCCAACTCTGTCGGCATGGTCACTGCCATAGAATGTGTGTGCGGCATCGGTCACATCGAGGGCAGACTCCGCCATAAGGTCCGCGCCTGACATCAGATAGACCTGCCCCGGGTCCACCTCGTCAAGTGTGGCATAGGCGGACCCAATCCAGAGATCGTCCACACCGTCGTCCGTGAAGTCACCCGCGTTGGCCAACCAGGTTCCAATGCGGTCGTCATCGTCGATGCCATCAATGGTCGCCCTTGCCTCATCCGCAGAGATCTCCGACTCCTCGCCAAACTGATCCCCGGTGAAGACATAGGTGCGTCCCCGCTGGGGTCCAGATGTACCCCAGCCGCCAAGTCCGAACTCATGGCTCGGCGCGGAGACTGCGAGGTCGGGCAAGTCATCGCCGTCGAGGTTCGCAATCACACTCACCGAGAGACCAAAGGCGATGTTTGGGGCATCTCCGCTGATTAAATAGTGGGCCGAGCTCATCAGCTTGTCCCGCCGGACTCCCAGCCGCCCCCCCATGAACACCGCAACCATTCCACTCGAGGTGTGGTCTCCCGTAAGCCCATCACAGCCGACAAAGATGTCTGACAAGCCATCGTTGTCGAGGTCTGCCGCATCGAGAGAGATGCCACAACGGTCGTACGTACCCTCACCAATGAAGGTGTAGGACGACTCGCTTCCATACAACTCTCGTTCGATGCCCAATTCGCTGCCGAGGAACACGAATACCTGACCTTCCAACCAGTAGCCCTCCTCGCTGTGGGCCTGAACGACTGCAATGTCATCCAAGCCATCGCCATCGACGTCTCCGACGCCGCGCACAGGGGAGCCCATGATGTCGTGGGGAGAATCGGACTGAAACACATAGTCGGCATCGGCCAGCGACATCGTGCCTGGCAGGCCCAGGCTGGACGCAAGAATAAGGTACGCCCGGGTGTCATAGCCGACGGGTGCGTGTCCACTGATCCCCATGAGCCCCAGGCCGCCGATGAGAATATCGGGGAACCCATCTCCGTCCACATCGCCCGCAGATGCAACCGAGATGCCGGTGGCATCGCCTGAGAATTCGGCCTCAAAGACGTGATCAGCCTCATCCAGGCTGATGACTCCGCCTTCCTCGAGGTGGTAGCCGTAAACTAAATATGCACGCCCGGTCCGTACACTGTCGGTGTACCGGGCGGCACCAAAGAGCATGTCATCGAGGCCATCACCATCGACATCTCCAGCGTTGGCAATGGTTGAAATCTCGGTCTCAACCCCCATAGACTCGAAGGTGAAGACATAGTCTGACATATCGAGCGCCGTGGACCCTCCCACCTCGAAGGGTTCAGGGCTCCCGGTGTCGGGGTCTCCGGTGTCGGGGTCTCCGGTGTCGGGGTCTCCGGTGTCAGCGTCTCCCGTGTCGGCGTCTCCCGTGTCGGCATCTCCGGTGTCGGCATCTCCGGTGTCGGCATCTCCGGTGTCGGCAT
>CAWVVG010000305.1:0-4840 GCA_963932775.1 uncultured bacterium | reverse complement strand
CCAGCTCACCAGACTGTGCGGATGCGGATGCGGATGCGGATGCGGATGCGGATGCAGATGCAGATGCAGATGCGGATGCGGACGACACGGGAACACCCCCGCTCTTTGGTCTCGATGAGCGTCCAGTAAACCTCGACTGCACCGCCCCACAACGACCCTCCGAAGCCACCAGTGTGGTGCTCACAGCGGCATTCACCGACACCAGCTTCTATCAACCTGTCGCCCTGAGTCACTCACCGGGAGGCGGAGCGTTTTGGTATGTGGCGGAACAAGACGGCGATGTCTGGCGCTTTGATGATGATGCGGATCACCAAGAGCAGACCCTAATGCTCGATATTGGCCACGAGATCGACACGGGCTCAGAGATGGGCCTGCTCGGAATGGCTTTCCATCCGGACTTTGCCGACAACGGCTACATGTACCTGTATTACACAGCCTACGAGGGGTGGGCCTTGAAGGGTCGCTTGTCTCGGTTCACCTTGGCGGAGGATGGCGGATCGTTTCTTCCGGGTTCCGAGACCGTATTGATGGATCTGGCTCAACCATTCACCAATCACAATGGTGGTCAGCTGGCCTTTGGGCCCGATGGTTACCTGTATTGGGGCCTCGGTGATGGTGGTTCCGCGGGAGACCCGTATGGCCATGGTCAGGACACCGATTCGGTTCTGGGCTCCATTCTTCGGCTGGATGTAGACGTGAGCTCGGGAGTGGGCATTCCAGCCGACAATCCCTTCGCAGATGGCTTTGGTGGTGCGGCCGAGATTTACGCCTGGGGCTTTCGGAACCCTTTCGCCTTCCACTTTGATTCTGCCACTGGAGATCTCTGGGTTGGAGATGTGGGTCAGTACGCTTGGGAAGAAGTCGACTTTGTGGAGCGCGGAGGCAACTACGGCTGGAGCATCAAGGAGGGCTTCGCCTGCTACTCGGTGACGCCCTGTGACATGATTGATCTCATCGACCCCATCATCTCGTACCCGAATCCCGGTGGCGCCTCGGTGGTGCAGGGGCCGGTGTACCGGGGAGACGCCATCCCATCGTTGCGTGGAACGGTACTCTACGCAGACTTCTACAATAGTCAGATCTCGGGAATTCGCTGGGACGGCATCACCGGAGAGGCCGAGGCTACGTTTTTGGTCAGCAGCCCGGGGCACTATTTCTCGGCCTTTGGCGCCTCTAATGACGGCGAAGTCTATGTGCTCAGCTACTTTGGAGACACCATTTTCAAGCTGGTTCCGGGAACGGGCGAGCCGGCTTCTACCATTCCAGAACAGCTTGTAGAGACCGGCTGCGTGGATGCTGACAACCCATTTGAGCCTGCAGCGGGCTTGGTACCCTATGGGGTGAACTCGCCCTTTTGGTCGGATGACGCCGCCAAGGATCGCTGGATGGCGCTCCCGGAAGGCGGGTTGGTGAGCGTGACCAGTGATGGGCAGCTCGAATTCCCAGTGGGGACTGTGCTCATGAAGCGGTTTGCTCGGGATGAGCAGCCCTTGGAGACCCGCTTTATGGTTCGCCATGAAGACGGTGATTGGGCTGGGTACAGCTATGCGTGGTCCGAGGACGGAACGTCTGCGGCATACGCGGCCGGTGGGGGCAGCGTGGAGACCACGGATGGGCACTGGGGTGTCCCGTCGGGTGCACAGTGTCTTCAGTGCCACACCAATGTCGTGGGTCGCACGCTGGGCACGGAGCTTGGTCAGCTCACAGGGGACTACCTGTACCCGAATGGGCGAACCCGAGATCAGCTCGCCACCCTCGAGCACATCGGCATGTTTGACTTTGATGTGCCGTCCGATGTGGAGCCGTTGTATTCAGCGGACGATGACCGAGTCGGAGTAGAGGTGCGGGCCAGGTCCGTGCTTCACGCCAACTGTGCGGGCTGTCACCAGCCGGAAGGCACCGGCGGTGGGGAACTGGACCTGCGGTTTAGTACGCACTTGGAGGACATGGGTCTGTGCAATGTGGCGCCCTCTGCGGGTGACTTTGATATCAGTGGTGCTGCCCTGTTGGTTCCAGGCGATGCCAGCTCGTCCATCCTCGCTGTGCGCATGGCGACGCGGGGCTTGGGTCAGATGCCGCCCATTGGCACCGACCACGTAGATGAGGTGGGCCTCGGAGTCGTGGAGTCTTGGATAAACTCCATTGGCGGCTGCCCGTGAACGAAGAATCCCCACGCAAAGAACGAAAGCGTCGGCCCACACCGCCGCTGACCTCAGCCTGGCTCCGTTCGGAGGCTGCCAGTCACCTGCAGCGTTGGCCGGCCAGTGAGGTTCGCATTCGCCGATTGATGTGGAAGCGGGTCAAGCGTGCCCAGTCCTTTCACGGCGGCTCCCCAGAAGATGCGGTAGGCTTGGTCAATGAGGCCATTGCCAGCTTGATAGTGGCCACGCTCATCGATGACGCCCGGCTCGCCCAGCTGTGGGTGGTCAGTCTCCGGCGTCGAGGGACGTCGCGCCGATTGATTCGACAAAAACTCAGAGAAAAGGGTGTGGCCCCGTCTCACATCGAAGAAGCGCTGAGCCACTCGGGCTCAGACGAAGAAGGCGACCCTGAGCTAGCGAGTGCCGTCGCCTATGCCAAGCGCCGTCGACTGGGACCGTATCGGAAGCCTTACGATGAGTGCTGGGAACGCAAACGGAAGGACATGGCGACCTTGGCTCGGGTGGGATTTTCTTTCGGTATAGCAAAAGAGATTATAGAGTCACCCCCCGAATAGATCCTGGAGATTTTCATGCTCGCACCCCTCAATGTATTGGGCACGCCAATTAAATTTTGCTCTCAGGAGCCGATGACTGGTTGGTTTCGTGACGGCTGCTGCAACACGTCGGACACCGACATGGGCTCACACACAGTGTGTTGTCACCTGACGGACGAGTTCCTTGAGTTTCTAGCGGAACTCGGAAACGACTTGATCACGCCCGCTCCGCAGCACGGCTTTGTCGGCCTGAAGGCAGGGGACCAGTGGTGTGTATGTGCAGCCAGCTGGCGGGCAGCATTTAAGCAAGGAAAGGCATGCTCGGTGGTACTTGAGAGCACCCACGCCCGAGCGCTTAGCATCATCCCCCTCGAGGAGATGATGGCCCACGGACTCTCTGAAGAAATGTAGCTGGGCTTGGCCGTTGGGTCTCAGCCGCGAGAGTCATGGGTGCGTTGTGTGGGTGGCTGCGGGTCGGTTCAGCTTGTGCAGGACCCCAGGGAGTATCGCTTCGATCTGCGCGACTTCGTCGATGGCATTGGGCCAGCTTGGGCTGAATCGGAGCGCTCCATCTGGAGAGGACAGGCTGATTCCGTGCTCCGCCAAGGCCATAACCAAGTCGCCTGCGTGCACTGAGTTTGGCGGCCGGCAGCACAGGATGGTCGACCGCTTGGCAGGGTCGGCTGCGCGCATGGACTCGAATCCGTGGACGATGAGGATGGGCTCGATGCGGTCCAGCCATAGGTTTGCATGGGCGAATACCCGATCGACCCCGAGGGCATCAATGAGCCCCATAGAGGCCGTCAGTCCAGCCAGCCCTGCAAAGTTTAGGGTGCCGCCTTCCAGCAGTGCAGGACCGGTCTGAAGCGGTCGATCGTACTGAAGAAGTCCGGGGTCGCCCCACAGAAAGCCCAGAGGGTCTTCGTGGCTCAGCCACCCGGCGAGGACGGGCGTGAGGCCAGACCAGTCGCGAACGTAGAGCAGGCCAGCGCCCGGGGGCCCCATCAACCATTTTTGTCCACCGACGGCGATGTAGTCCAGATGGGTTCCGTCGAAGGGGACTGCACCGACAGCCTGGATGGCGTCGACGAAGATCTCAGCTCCGTGCTCATGGGCAAGGCGGGCCATGTCCTCGATGGGCATTCTTAGTCCGGTGTTGAACTGCACTGCACTCACCGCAATCAGCCGCACCTGGCCCTGTTCGAGCACGGCTTGAAGTCGTTGGATGCCTTCATCGGTTTTAAACAGTGCCACCGGAAGCCAGACTACATCGAGGTCGTGGCGTTTTGCTGCAAGCTGCCATGGTGTGGTGTTGGCGGGAAATTCACCCTCGAACAACACGATGCGGTCCCCAGCCTTCCATGGAATTGAGGCGGCAACCGCTGAGATGGAGGCGGAGGTGCTGCTGGTCAGTGCGATCTTGTCGCTGGCCCCGCCGAGAAGACGAGACGCCAAGGCGCGGGTGTGGCTGAGGCCCTCAAAGAATCCAGCCATGGCGCTGATTCCGTGGGTGGCTTGTTGTTGCGCACAGCGGGCCATGGCTTCGATGGCGGGCGTGGGCAGAGGGCCGATGGCTGCATGGTTGGCATAGATGGACGGCGCCAGGCTTGGGAACAAGGCCCGTGATCCAAGCTCAGGTTGAAAATTCACTGTGGCGCTCCAGAAAAAATGTTGAAGTGGAGAGCGTCCTATCGCTGAAGCTGTGACTTCGGTACAGTGGCCGGTTGGTGCCTCACCGATGGTGTGGCCTAGCCGATTGACCGCGTGGCCCCGATGGGTGACATGCGTTTAGCGATTGAGTTCAATCAATGCATTTTTTCCACGGGTTGGTGCAATGGCATTCCTAGTCGTAAAAGAAAAAAACAATCCCGACCGGCGGTTCAGTCTGCAGGACACGGAGATTATGATTGGGCGCGATGCTGCTGCGGTCTTGGTGCTGCCCAATGTGTCGGTGAGTCGCAAGCACGCGCAGCTGAACCATGGCGATTCCGGGTGGTCCATCGAGGACCTTGGCAGCCAGAATGGGACGGCATTGAACGGCGCCAAGCTTGGGTCCGGTACCAAAACCCAGCTGAAGTCAGGCGACCAGCTTCTGGTTGGAAAGTACACGCTTGTGTATTTCGAGGATGCGCGACTGGGGCTGTA
>CAWVVG010000304.1:0-4845 GCA_963932775.1 uncultured bacterium | reverse complement strand
GACAGAATCGGCCACATGTACCGTGGGGTTCTGCAGAACAATATTCGAGGCGGGCGGTTTGTGGGAAGACCGCTCATTCTGGCTGGTGATTGCATGGACTCAGTTTAGCTTGTGCAACCGGCGGATGGGGAAACGGTACTCAAAGCTTTGCAGGTGAGGTGTCCCAGTCGGGGCGAAGGAGGGAGTGGACACATGTGCTTACAGGTCTCTTCTCGTATGGTCTCAGCAAAGTTGGGCGGTGCATTCTTGACCCGGTAGCCGAGGCTGGCTGGACTGCCCGGTGTGTGTGCGACCAAATAGTCCGCGAACGTTCTCCGTTCGAGCTCGATTCCGTATGCCTCGGGCTTGAGGGCCCAGGGACTTCCAGGCTCGATCTCAATGGCAAAAGATCGACACTGAAGCCGAATGCCTCGGGCCGCCTTTCGGCAGCGATTCACGAGACGGGCGGCCTCATTGGGGGTGTCCAGCGTTTCTCCGGGTAGGCCTTGGCCAAAACAAAGCATCACATTGGCGCCCTTGCTCGCACACATCTCGATCCCTGCTACCATTTCGTCATTGCTGAAATACAGGGGTCGGAATCGACGCCGGACGTCTTCGTTGGGGCTCTCGGGTGACATGGAGATGAGGACCGAGTCAAAGGCGTCCATTAGGGCGTCGACGAGCTCCGGCTTGGGAATAGCGTAGGACTCAAAGAACATATTGGTGCGCACACCGCTGGCCTTGACCTTCTGTGCAACCTCGATCCAGTGGCGGGGATCTTTCGGGCTTGGGTCAAAGCAGGCGAGCACTCCGGAGAAGCCGAGTTCCTTTGAGCGGGCAACCAGCGCGGCCGTGCGTCCGGGTGTGAGTTGAAACCAGTCGGAGCGTCCGTGGAACATCTTGTGACTGAGCTTGCTTCCACCGCACCACCCGCAGCTGACAGAGCATCCCCGGCCAGCAGGGAGGATCATCGTGCGCCCGGTGGCGCCACCAAAGATTCGTTGTCCAGCTTGCATGAGGGCCGCTTGAGGCTTTCTGTGCGGCACGTACAACGACCCACAGAACTGGCTGATGTACCGCTCATGGTGTCGCAAGAGGTCGAAGCGCTCATAGTCCAGGGACGAGATGCTCAGCGCGTCCGCCAGGGCTGTGATTGGATTGATCTGCAGGCCACCATCCTCTCGGTAGCTGAGATTCGGAACCTCGGACAGAGGGCTTCCGTTGTCGATGGCATCGGCCAAGGCAAGGATGGCGACTTCGCCATCTCCCCGGATGACTCCGTCGATCTCGGGCACCGTGTCCAGGATTTCGTCGTGCATGGCAGAGGCGGTAAATCCACCGATTACAATGAATGCATTGGGTGCACCTCGGCGCACCGCCCGCACCGCCTCTACGGTGTCCCAGGCTTGCGGGTGCCAGTGCATGGAGAACCCAACCAATGTGGGTGGGTTCGCGCGAACATCGGCTTCCAGGCTAAATCCTGGTTCCGCCAGATGCTGAACACCCAGGTGAAGGATTTCTGTTTTTCGTCCGGTTGATTCTAGGGCTGAAGCGAGGGTGGGAAGGCCTACCGCCATGTAGTTGATGGACATGGCGGCCCCGAGGGGACCGAACCGGTCGTTGATCTTGGGTGCGTGGATCAGGAGTGAGTGTCGGGTCATAGATGGGCTCGAATGGCGGTCAAGGTGGGGTGGTCGGTACCGACGAGCTGTGCCGCCCAGTACCCTGCAATTTGGTCGGTCCCAGAAGGACCTTCACGGCCCAGGCGCAAGAAGGTCTCGCTTAGGTCAGACCGGCCCTGGGCCGCCAACTCCAATACCGCCATACCAGCCAATCCAGGCGTGGCCATTTCGTCCGATGTCGGGAGTTTGCCGCCTCGAATGTTGATGACCATGGCTGCCATGGAGCTCGGTGGGTGGGTGAACGGACGGACGCTTCGCAGGCGGCGCTCGGCCTCGATGGAGATGCCTGTGTTGCTGCGCTCATCGAGTCCTTGGGGCCCATCGCTCGTGGGTGCGCGGGGACCGGGAAAATCTCGACCCCTGGGTGCACACGTGCCACATCGACTTCTCAGCAATGAGTGCCAAGGGTTCAGTCCAGCAATGATCTGTTGCGAGATCACCGAAAAAGACTGGGCATCATCGGGCAAGGCGATGCCCAAAAAGGAGGCGGTCGACACAGCCACGAGCGCAAGGGACTCGGTGGGAATCGAGGTGTGTCCAAGGTATGCCGCCTCATTTACGGCCCACACCTCTTGGCCTGCACCGACGGACAAGACCTCGTGGGGGTTGACTGTGGCCATCTGCTGAAGTCGGTCCTTTGCTGCAGGTGCACGCCACCGCCAATAGGCGGGATTGGGAACGGACTGTTTGGCTCCAGTGGTCCAACGTTGGTGCAGCTCAGTCCACTGTGTAAGGCGGCTGAGGTCTTCCGCTTTTCTGGCCGTGTCCATTCCCAGAGAGAATAGGCTGGCCAATCCGATTATGGTCAGCGAGAGAGTTGGAACTTGGAATCTCATATTTTACAGTTTATCCATGGCAGGACTGGGCGTCGATAAGAGGTAAGGAAGCAGAGTGAATCGCCTCAAGTACATCTCCGAGTCCACAGAGCGATGGGGGCTGACTACGCTCAGCACGTGTGTGCTGCTGCTGTGGATGGGCCCCGCAGTTCGAAGTCCGGACGGAATGGAAATGCTTCGGTTATCCGCCTCTTGGTTGAGCGCCGATGCTTCTGTGGGCGACCCGGCCTTTTGGCCTCCACTTTGGCCACTATTGAATGTGCCGACCGTATATTTAGGCATCTCAGTTGAGGGTGCTCGGCTGGTGAACCTGTTGTGCTGGGGCCTCCTTGTTTGGCCCATGCACCTGCTCGCGACATGTCTGGGTGGGCGGCACGCCGGTCGAATAGCAGTGGTTCTGTATTTGTTGCTGCCCACGATCTCATCTGTGGGTACGGTCATGGATGCACGGCCCTTGGGCGCGCTCATTACCACCGGTGTTGCAGCGGCCGCTGTGGCTGCGGCCAAAGGATACGGCGGGTGGCGGTGGATGCTGGTGTTAGCGGCCTTGGCTCCCCTCGCCCGTCCGGAGGGCGTTTTACTGCCGCTGATTGCCGGCGTTGTGCTTTGGCTCTTGGGGAGACCCTGGTGGCAGGGGCTGCTCGGAGGATTGGGTGCGCTGGTCCCACACGTGGTGTTCAGCAACGCCATTCGTGGTCTGACGGGCCATGAACAACTGTTTGCTCCGTGGTACGGAACGTGGTCTACCTGGGACCTGTTGTCCTTGTTTGGGCCGGCCTCCGTCCCCACGGAGTTTCGGCGGTTTGCGCTGGCAGCGGTGGAGTCTGGAGCCGTTCAATCCCAGCCAAAAATCGATGATGCACTATCGGTTCTGGCCACGGTACCTGGGGGAATCGTAGGGGGCTTGCCCATCTTGGCGGGTGCTCTTGGAGTGATTGGGGTGGTGGCGATCATTCGCGGTTTTTGGTTGGTATTGCCTCAACAACGTCGGTGGGTGTGCTTGGGTGTGACGCTGCTGCCATTCTTGGCGGTGGCGGGGGCACCAATGGCGGGTGGCCAAGGCAGCCCTATGGCCAACTTCCTGTTCTTACTTCCAGGCTTTATAGCGCTGGCTGCAGTGGGTCTGTCATCGGTGGCCCCATCTTGGCCCCGTTGGGTACCGGTTGCAGCGTCGGTACTGATGGTCGTTGAGGCCCACATCACTCCCCTTTCCGAGCCGTCCCCGCATTTTATTGAGGGGTCCTATGCGGCCGATCTCGCCATTGAGATGCTTCAGCGAAGCCCACCGAACAATGGGGTTGTGGCCGTCGACTTTTCAGGCCGAGACGTGGTGTTGGGTGCGGGTCTTCAGACGGTTGCCCTCGGTCCGCCATGGGCGGGCCCAGTTCCCGATGAGGCGGGTGCGATCTTGATCAGCAGTGTGGGTGGTTCCGGAGAGGACGGGGGGCGGACCCTGGAACTGCTGGAGAACCCTGCCTGGCGGGTACAGTGGGTGGTGGGCGATGAAGACATGGCCACTGCTGCGGGTCTTACACCTCAGAGAGAGCGTTGGGACAGGGGCTGGTATGCGTTGCTGGTTCGCCGCTGAGCGTACTCAGCGAACGGCGTGTACGACCAGTGCGCCAGTACTTCGGTAGTCCAGGTACATTTGGTAGCTGGGCCAGTATTTGCTGATGGTGAATCCCGCTTCCGGCTTCAAGGGCCGTGGGTCGAGCACCTGCTCGGAACGAATGTTGGTCCACCCTGCGGCTTGGGCCATGGCGCAGATATTCGGTGAGCTCAGCAGGTGTACGCTCACATCGAGAGCATCGATCCAGGCGTGGGTAGCTGGACTCTCCTCGTACAGATCAACCACGATCGCCAAGCGGCCTCCGGGTCGGGTGACCCGTGCCCACTCCACCAGTGCCGCACCAGGGTCGGGGTAGTAATATAGGCTCTCCACGTTGAGTACATGGCTCATGTGGGCATCCCCGAAGGGCAGTTTCTCGGCCGGGGACACTTCGAACTCAAAGCGGGCATCCCCTTGGCTATGGCCACGGGCGAGATCGATCATTCGGGGTGCGATGTCTACGCCGTAGCCTTTTCCCGCTCCTCTTTTGACCAGCTCTTGGACGGCCCAGCCATTGCCGCAGCCGACATCTAAGACCGCATCCGCGGTGCCCAAGGTCCAGCCAGCAATCGCGGCCTCCGTGACGCCACGGTGGCCTTCGGCCATCGACTCGGCACGGCCGGCGTTCGCCCACTGATCAAATTCGGTCGCAGCAGCGGCCTCGTCGGGTCGATCCATGGGTTTAGGCAGCAACCGGCGCCATGGCCATGGTGTATTGTTCCAGCATGGCTTCCCACTC